>JACQEF010000309.1 GCA_016200745.1 Chloroflexota bacterium
CGCGCCGCCGCGGGTGCGCCGGGCGGTCGTCCGGCTGCGGTTCGAGCCGACCACGCGCCCAGCGCTGATCGCGAGGGTCTTCAGGCTGTTGCGGATCGCCAGGTAGCGATCGCGCCTCAGGGTCAGATGCTGAACCGATCGCCGGGCGCGACGAGCTGGACCGGACCACCGAACGATTGCTCGACCGACGAGACGGTCTCCGTGCGATTGAACCCCATCAGGAGATGGGTCAGGAGGACGCGTGCCGCGCCCGTCCGAGCCGCGAGCGCGCCGACTGACGGGCCATCGAGATGCGCCGCCCCGGACGGCACCGGCCCCGGGCCGAACGAGACCTCGGCGAGGAGCGTATCTCCTCGACGGATCAGGGTTGCCAGGTCATCGGCGCGTCCGCAGTCGCCGCTGTAGACGAGGCCGGGCCGCCCGGCCGCGCCAACCCGGATCGCATGGCTCTCCCCCGCGTGGGCCACGCGAGCGCTGTCGAGCTCGAGCCCGCCGACCCGACGACCCTGTCCGCCGAGCTCCTCGACATCGAGCGCCGCGCTCGCGAACCCCGGTTCGGCGTTGAGCGCATCGAGCCGGTCGGCGAGCCCGGCCGGACCCAGGACCCGGGCCCGTCGCGGTCCGCCAGGGCCCCACCGGAGGTAGTGGCGAAGCGCGACGAGGTCGACGAAGTGGTCGGGGTGGAGGTGACTCACGACGATCGCGTCGAGGGTGCCCGGGTCCAGCAGGCTCGCCAGTCTCGGAAACGACCCCTGCCCGAGATCGAGCAGGATCGAGGTTCGTTCGTGCCGGACGAGATAGGCGGCGCCCGAGGCACCTGGTCGATCCGTGAACGCCGGCCCCGCGCCCACGACGTCAAGCCTCAGCGCTGCACTCCCCGTGCCTGGATTCATGCCCGAAGCCTATCGCGTCGGGCGCGTCCGTCAGCGCTGGTTGCCCGTGTCCGGCGAACGCGAAGGTCGACCACCCGCCCTTGGCGTGTGGTCGGGGGTCGCGGTTGCGGCAGCAGTCGCAGCTGCGCCATCGGGCGTTGGTTTCGGTTTGGGGGTCGGGTGCTCGGGAGGCGAGGGCTTGGCCCTCTGCGTCGCGTTCTCGTTCGACTTCGGCGTCGGACTGGGCGCGGCCGTCGGCTTGTTGGGTTTCGGAGTCCGATCGGGCTTGTTGGTGGCCGCCGGTCCGTTGCCCGGGTTCGACGACGGCGGAACGCCGACGCCGGGCCTGCCCTGCAGGTCCCTGGTCGTCGAGCCACTCCGGTCGATCGCGTGCTGGATGGCGTCCTTGGCCTGGTCGGGGACGCGCCCCAGCAGGACCGTCAGGACTTCGATGTTCCGGCGGACGGCCGAGTCGAGCGTCTGGTTCGCGACCGGGTTCCCGCCCGTGCCGGCGGTCGCTTCGGCCAGGATCGCGTCGTACGCGGCGAGCGCCGCGGCGGCCGCGCTCGCGTCACCGGCGGCAGCTGCCTCCGCCGCCTCCGCAAGGCGCTCGTCGAGGCGCCGGACCTCGGCCGCGGCGCGCTCGGCAGCCGACGACGGAAGGGTCAGGCTCTCGGCCCAGATGCGAGTGCCGTACAACGGACCGCCGGGCCGGGCGGCGGCGACGGAGCCGACGGCGAGCGCGAGTGTCAGGCTCGCGGCCAGCAAAGCCGCGACCGGCCGCCGCCACCGAGGCGCACCGATGCTCCGCGGCCGCGATGCGGCCTCGGCCGCGGCGAGCCCAGCCCGGCCGGCAACCGCGTGATCGGCGTCGGCGCGCGCCAGGGCAGCCTGCCGGTGGGCGGCGGCCATCACGTGCGTCCGCATCCGCGACGTGGCCGACAGGCTCGGGGACAGCCGCGCCTCCGCGTACGCCTCGAGGCGTTCCGCGAGCTCGCCGTCCTCGGTATCCCGGTCGTCCATCAGTTGATCATCCATCCGTCTGTTCGTCAGTGCCCGTGGCGGTCAGTTGCTGCATGCCAAGGTTCCGTCGGAGGGCGGCGATGGCGCGGAACTGGAGACCGCGGATCGTTCCTTCCTGCCGGCCCATCACGTCGGCCGCCTCGCGAGCCGACAGGCCGGCGAAGAAGCGCAGTTCGATCGCCTCACGCTGGTCGTCGGTGAGTGCCGCAAGCGCGGCAGCCATCGCGTCCAGCTGCTGGCGGATCAACGCCACGTCCTCCGGTCCCGGGGCGCCCGTGCCGCGATCGACAACGGCGTCCAGGTCGGCGTGCTCGTGGCGAGTCCTGGTGAAATCCACTACGGCGTTGCGGGCCAGCCGAAACAGCCAGCCCCCGAAGGGAATGCCCCGCGACTCGTATCGCGGAAGCGCTTCCAGGGCCTTGACGAAGACCAGCTGCGTCAGGTCCTCCGTGTCCGCCGGGCTGTGGACACGGCTGACGATGTAGCGGTAGACCGGGAGGTGGAAGTGATCGAAGAGCTGGCCGAAGGCCAGGGCGTCTCCAGATCGTGCTTCGTCCACCAACCGCTCGATCGCGGCGTCGTCAAGACTCACAACGAATGTCCGTCCGGACCGTTAGGACCAGGACCAATGGCGACCGGCATCGGGACCGACACGCGTCCGCCGCCGCGACGGAAGCTGAGCGCCTCGAATCCGGCCGCCGCCGCCTCGTCGTAGCCGTCCGCGAGCGCCCAGCCAAAGTGGTCGCGCCGATGCGCGTCGGAGCCGATGGTGACGGCGCGGCCACCCAGCTGGTGGAAGCGGGCGACGATCGGCGCCGCCGGATACGTCTCCGCGACCGCGTGGCGGAGGCCGCTGGTGTTGATCTCGAGCGCGGTGCCGCTCTCGACGAGCGCGCGAAGGATCGGCTCGTAGAGCTCCGGGGCTCCGGCCAGGTCGGCCGTGGTCACGTGCGGGTGCAGATAGCGCTTGACGACGTCGAGGTGGCCGAGCGCGTCGAAGAGTCCCGACCGGGCGGCGGCCTCGACCTCCGTGAACGCCGGTTCCACGATCTCGGCCAAGGACCGTCCGGCGACCCAGCCGCGCACGCGCGACGGGTGGTAGACCGACTCGACCCGGTCGTGCACGGATCCGATCGTGAAGTCATAGGCATGGCGCGCGAGGTGGTCGCGGATGTCGGATTCCCAGCTGCGGTCGTACGTCAGCTCGACCCCGAAGCGGATCGTCACGCCGCGCGGGGCCCACCGCTCGGCCGCCTCGCGGACAACGCGCTCGCGATCGGCGAACGACGCGTACTCGAAGGCCGGCGCACCCGGCTCGAAGTCCACGTGGTCCGTGATGGCCAGCTCGGCGATGCCGCGCTCGAGGGCCGCGGCGGCATAGTCGTCGATCGGGACATCGCTGTCCGGCGACAGGTCCGTGTGGAGATGTGCGTCGAGCGGCAGGTCCCGTGCCTGGCGATCGGTCACTGCGTGCGCGCCTCCGGCGACACCGGGATCACCCCGTGACGAGGGCCAGCTCGTGCCCGACCCGGTCGAACGCGGCAAGGACGGCGTCCAGCTGCTCGTCGGCGTGGGCGGCCGTCACGATCGTGCGCAGCCTGGCCTTGTCCATCGCCACGGTCGGGAAGACGACCGGCTGGACGAAGACGCCCTCCTCGATCAACCGGTCGCTGAACCGGCCGGCGGTCTCTTGGTCGCCCATCATCACCGGCGTGATCGGCGTCTCGGACTGGCCGGTGTCGAAACCCAGCCGCGTGAGCTCGGCCTTGAAGCGACGCGTGTTCGCCCACAATCGATCCTGGAGCTCCGGCTCGTCCTGCATGACCCGGATCGCCTCGCGGCAGGCGGCCACCACGGCCGGCGGGTGCGACGTCGAGAACAGGAACGGCCGCGCCCGCTGGGTGAGGATCTCGCGGAGGGCGAGCGATCCGGCCACGTAGCCCCCGAGCGAGCCGACCGCCTTGCTCAGCGTGCCGACCTGGATGGCGACCCGGCCGTGGAGCCCGAAGTGGTCGACCGAGCCGCGCCCGTTCCGGCCGAGCACCCCCGAGGCGTGGGCGTCGTCGACCATGACCGCCGCACCGAACGCCTCGGCCGCCTCGACGATCTCGGGCAGCCGCGCGATGTCGCCATCCATCGAGAACACCCCGTCCGTCACGACGAGGATCAGGTGGTAGGCGCCACCGCCGGGCCGGCCCTGCTCCGTCGCCTCGCGCAGGATCTCCCGGAGAGCATCGACGTCTCCGTGCGGGAAGACCTGGCGAGGCGCCTTGGACAGGCGCATCCCGTCGATGATCGACGCGTGGTTGAGCGCATCGGACACGATCAGGTCGGTCTCGCCGGTGATCGTGGGGATGACGCCCGTGTTCGCGGTGAACCCGGACTGGAAGGTCAGGACGGCCGGCGTCTCCTTGAACGCTGCGAGCTCCGCCTCGAGCGCCTCGTGCATGGCCATCGTGCCGGCGATCGTGCGGACCGCGCCGCTCCCGGCGCCGAATTCGCGTACGGCCTCCTCGGCCGCACGGCACACACGCGGGTGGTGGGTCAGCCCGAGGTAGTCGTTGGACGACAGGCTGATCAGGCGCCGGTCGTCGACCGACACGATCGGCCCCTGGGCCGACGACATGACACGCAACGGGCGGTAGAGGTGGCGCTCGCGGAGGGCGGCGACCTCATCGGCGAGGAAGGCGAGCGGGTCGGGAAGCTGGCTCATGACGTCCAATCCATGATGACCTTGCCGGAATCGCCGGCCCGGGCTGTTGCGAACGCCGCCGCGAACTCACGGAAGCCGAACCGGTGGGTGATCGCCGGGCCGATGTCGAGCCCGGACGTGAGCATGACCGACATCTTGTACCAGGTCTCGTACATCTCCCGGCCGTAGATGCCCTGGATCGTCAGCTGCTTGAAGACGATCTCATTGACGTCGATCGGGATCTCCGCCGTCGGGATTCCGAGGATGGCCATCGAGCCGCCGTGGGCCATGCTCGAAAGGGCAGCGCGCAGCGCGCCGGCGTTGCCCGACATCTCCAGCACGACGTCAAAGCCCTCGACCATCTGGAGGTCGGCCTGAACGTCGGCGAGCGTCTCGGCCCTTGGGTCCGTGACGCGCGTCGCTCCCATGCGGGTCGCGAGCTCCCGACGGTACGCGTTCGGCTCGCTCACGACGACGTAACGAGCGCCGGCATGGCGGACCACCGCAGTCGCCATGAGCCCGATCGGCCCGGCGCCGACGACGAGCACGTCCTCGCCAAGGACAGGAAAGGCGAGTGCCGTGTGGACCGCGTTCCCAAACGGATCGAAGACCGCCATGACGTCCTGGTCGATGCCCGGCCAGTGGTGCCAGACGTTGGTCACGGGCAGGGCAACGAACTCGGCAAACGCGCCGTCCCGGTTGACGCCCAGCCCCTGTGTGTTGGCACAGAGGTGATAGCGGCCGGCCCGGCAGTGCCGGCAGCGCCCGCACACGACGTGCCCCTCGCCGCTGACGATGTCCCCGGGATGGAGGTCGGCAACGTTCGAGCCGATGTCGACCACCTCGCCGACGAACTCGTGGCCCACGACGAGGGCTGGCTTGATCGTGGCGGCCGCCCAGGGATCCCAGGCCTCGATGTGGAGGTCCGTACCGCAGATCCCGGTCTTGTGGACGCGGATCAGGACGTCGTTGATCCCGATCTCGGGGATGGCGACGTCGCGTAGCTCGAGACCGGCTTCGGGGCGGGCCTTGACCAGGGCAAGCATCGAGTTGGGCCTCCCGGCTCCGGTACGGGCGTCAATGATGCGCGCGGCCGGCGTCCCCCGTGACGGCCGACCAGTCCACGACGGGATTCTCCACCGTGCCGATCCGTTCGATCTCGCAGCGGGCGCGGTCACCCGGCTCGAGGAACACCGGCGGATCCCGAAAGACCCCGACGCCCGACGGGGTCCCGGTGACGACGAGGTCGCCCGGCTCGAGCGTGATGACCCGGCTGATGTACTCGATCAGGCTGGCGACACTCCAGATCATGTCCGCCGTGCTGCCGTCCTGCATCGGGACGAGGCGACCCTGATCGGGGCCGGAACCCGGGATCCGCCAGGACCGCAGGCGGAGGGTCTGCGGGTCGGGGATCTCGTCGGCACCCACAAAGACCGGCCCGACGGGGAGAAAGGTGTCCGAGCCCTTCGCCCGCAGCCACTGCCCGTCCCCGGTCTCGCCTTCGCGCAGCGCCTGCGTCGTCCCCTGCCAATCGCGCGCGCTGACGTCGTTGACCACGACATACCCGTCCACGAAGTCGAGCGCCCGCGCCTCCGGCACCCGATGCGCCCTCGTCCCGATCACGACCCCGAGCTCGACCTCGAGGTCCAGGGCATGCGTGCCCTCCGGTCGCACGATCGGCTCGCCGTCGCCGATGACCGTGTTGCCGAACTTGGCGAACAGCAGCGGCCGGACCGGGAGCCCGCGGCCGCCTTCCGCGACGTGGCCGCGGTAGTTGAGGCCGACGCAGATGATCTTGCCCGGATGCGGGACGTACGGGGCCTGGCGCATTCCGTCGGCCAGGTCAGCTCGGGCTGGGAGCGCCGGACCCGGTGCTCGGTGCCGCGCTGGGCGCCGCGCTGGGGGCGGGGGTGGGCGAGGCGATCGGTGCCGCGCTGGGCGCCTCGCTCGGCGCGGCGCTCGGCGGCGAGCAGGCCGGCTCGGGGTTGGTTCGCTCGCCCCATTGCTGCCAGAACGTCACGATCTGAGCCGTGTCGAGCGTGTCGAGGGGCAGGACTCGGTCCCAGACGATCGCCGCATAGGGCGTCGCCATCTGGTCGAACCGGGTGATCACCGGGCCCTGGATCGTCCCGGGGGCGATGCCGCAGACCGGGCTGACCGGGAACGAATCGAACAGGGACTTGAGCGCGGCCTGCCCGGCGCTCGTGATCCCTGGATCGCCGTCGCGCCCACGATAGACGATGACCATCGCGCCATGCTCCAGGTTGTGGACCCAACCCTCCGGGATCGTGCTGTCATCCGGACCGTAGAGACGGGGCTGGATGGGTCCGGCCGCAGATTGATTGATGTGCGCGCTGGACGCGGGCGGACAGTAGGTATACGTGACCTTCGTTCCCACGCCAACGTGCGTCTTCCCCATGTCAGGCTGGACGTAGCCAAGGGCCTGGGTGGCGCCGGCGGCGGGCGAGGTCGTGGGCTCGGGGCTCCATTCCTTTGTGCAGGCATAGGCCGACGCGGACGCCGAGGCGAACACGAAGATCGCGATGATCGCCACGCCGGCAATGGCTGCAACCCCCACGATCGCGCTTCGGTAGCGCTCCGTGAATGAGCGCTCGTGGGTGATCCGGGCGCGTTCCCGGCGACCCGCTCGCGCGCCCGGGACGGACGCCCCCGCCGGTCGGGACACCGGATTTCCGGCCCGGCTCGCGCTCGTCGCCGGCGCTTCGGCGGGCGACCCAGCCGAAGACGGCATCGGGCGCTGGCCCACCGGACTGCTCGGGGGTTGGCTGCCGGCCTGCTGGCGCCGGCGGGACGGTTTGCTCACGGTCTTGCCTCAGGGTGCGGTGGGACGGGTCGCTCGTGTTGGAGGAACGGTTCAGGGCCGCTGCGCGCGGCCGGCAACGAGAGGGTACCGTCCCGCGGCCCGGACGTGCCCCGGACGGCCGATCACGGCTCGTTCAGGTAGGTCCGGACGTCGGGTCGGAGCAGCCCGCGGAACAGGAGGACGCCGAGGGCTGCGACGAACACGGCCTCGACGATCAGCTGGCTGAGGGCCAGCAGCGGGACGAGGGGCACGATCAGGCTGGCGAGGCCGAGGGCCAGTCCCCGTGCCGCCTCCTTGCGCTGGAGGACGAGGGTGGTGGTGAAGATCGTGTAGGCAAGCAGAGCCATCACGACCACGCCCTGGAAGCTGACCGAGGCCTCGATCGCCGTGTCGACGACGTACCGAAGGCTCAGGCCGATCCCGGCGAGGATGAGGAACGCGTAGAGCAGGAAGAGGCGAATGCCGGCCGGCATCGCCCGGATGGCGTCGAGCATCGGGCGGCATCGTACAGCGCCGGGCGCGGACCGCAGATCGACGCGCGCGAGTCGCGCGGTCAGTCGTCCGCCGGCGCGTGGATGGGGTCGTGGCGCTCCTTGCCGCAGCCCGGCATCGCGCAGCGCGACGAGCGGAGGAAGGCGGTGGTGACGCCCAGGATATTGGGCGCGTCGGTGCTCCGGAACGCACTCCCGCTGGCCGCCGCGCCCATCCCGGGATCGTCGATCTCGACGAACCGGTGGTTCTCGTGTGGATCGCGGTCACGATCGGTTGCCGACCGCCCGAACCTCGTCATGGCCACCCCCAGTGCTGTCTGCCGAACCATCCACCCGCCGAGGGACGCCGTCAAGGCCATCCCGCCGAGCGAACGTGGACAAGGGTCTTGACACCGGCTGCGCGCCCCCGTATCTTCGCTAAACCGGTTTGCTAAACCGGTTTGC
>JACQEF010000310.1 GCA_016200745.1 Chloroflexota bacterium
CTCGAAGGCCTCCAGGACGGCGTCATCCAGCCGCGCGATGCGACCTGGACGCTGCTCCGTGGCGAGACCGCGCGGATGGCACGTCTCGTCAACGATCTGCAGGAGCTCTGGCGGGCCGAGGCGAAGCAGCTGCCGCTCGCCATCGGGCCCGTCGACGTCAGTGCCGTGGCTGCCGCCGCGGTGGACCGATTCTCGGCCGCCGCCAGCGAACGCGCCGTCGAGCTGCGGCTGGAGGCGACCCGGGCTCCATCGGCCCGGGCTGACCGCGAACGACTCACGCAGGTCGTGGACAACCTGCTCAGCAATGCGGTCCGCTACACGGCACAAGGCACGACAATCACCATCGGTGTCCGGGGCGACGATGAGAACGTGACGCTTTCAGTCGCCGATCAGGGACCCGGTCTCACCGAGGAGCAGCGCGCCAAGGTCTTCGAGCGCTTCTACCGGATCGACCCATCCCGCTCGAGAGCGCTGGGCGGATCGGGAATCGGCCTGGCGATCGCCAAGGCCCTCGTCGGACTCATGGACGGGCGGATCTGGGCAGAGAGCGAGGGCGAGGGGCGAGGAGCAACGTTCCGGGTCTCGCTACCCCGCGTCCGATAGAGCGCCGGCCGCCGACCTCGGCCTACGATCCGACCGCTGAGGACTGGCGCGTGACTTCGGGTCGAGCCCATTCGGCGATCCGCCGGTCCATTGGCCGCTGGTGCGCGGCGTCGCCCTGGGAGGATCCCGGGCCGTCCTGATAGCGGCCTGAGGATCCGCCGGGAACCTGACGAAGGGATCGCCGTTGGGCTGGCGCAGGCGCCCCGCCTTTCTTGATCGGAACTTGAATTGGGCGAACACGATGGCTTGAGGTCCGATCTCCACCATGGTCGCTGTCAGACGTCGAACCGTCCGGCTGGCGCTCACGGAGGAACGCAGATGATGACCGGCATCGGCTGGGACATGGGCCTGGGTGGATGGCTGTGGATGGCTGTTGCGATCGTTCTCGTCGTCGCCATCGTCTGGGCGTTCGCCTCTTCCGTCTCGGCCAGAAACCGCCCGGCGGTCGAAGACGCCGCGCAGATCCTCAAGGCGCGCTTCGCCCGGGGCGAGATCAGCGAATCGGAATACGAGCAGGCCCGTCGCCTGCTTGGCATCTGAGCAGAAGGAGAACATGGACATGGCATCGAAACGAATTGGACTGATCGCCAGCGGCGTCCTCGCAGGAGGGCTCCTGCTCGGATCCACCGGGCTGGTCGCAGCCCAGGATCCGACGCCCTCGCCGTCGGCGGGCGCGACCTCAGCGGGCGGCTCCGGGATGATGGGCGGCTCCGGGATGGGCGGCTCCGGGATGATGGGCGGCTCCGGGATGATGGGCGGCTCCGGGATGATGGGCGGCTCCGGGATGATGGGCGGCTCCGGGATGATGGGCGGCTCGGGCATGAGCCAGATGGACGCCGACGACATCCAGGCGATGACCGCCATGCACAAGACGATGACGGCGAACGGTACGTGCGACCCGGCCCAGATGGCCGAGCTGCACGCGCAGATCCAGTCGGACCGCTGAACCTGGTCTCTCGGTCGTAGCGCCCCAGTCCAAATGGCGCGGGCGCTCTTCCGCGTTCCCGATCCAATGAGGAGATGCCCATGCCTGCATCGACGGCATACACGTTCCGGGCAACGATCCCGCTTCCCATCGAACAGACCCGCGCTCTCGTCGACGCGGCGCTCAAGGCCGAGGGCTTCGGCATCCTGACCGAAATCGACGTCGCGGCCACGTTGCACGCGAAGCTCGGCATCGTGCGGCCACCATATTTGATCCTCGGCGCCTGCAATCCGCAGCTCGCCAACGCTGCCATCGAGGTCGAACCGTCGATCGGGGCCCTTCTGCCCTGCAACATCCTCCTCCGCGCAGCCGCGGAGGATGGGACGACCATCGTCGAGATCCTCGACCCGGAGGCGGCGCTTGCCATCGCCGGATCCGAGCAGGTCGGGCCCATCGCCGTCGAGGCCGGCTCCAGATTGCGGCGTGTCCTCGCGGCGGTGACCGGTGGCAGTTCTGATGGCAGCTGACCTGTTACGTCCTTTTCAGCCTCCGCTCATTCGGCTCTCACCTCGTAGGTCGATTGTCCCGGGCATGAACAAGCACGCTGTCCTCGCCTCCGTTCTCGCTATTCCGTTGGCCCTCGCTGCCTGCTCGAGCACGGCGGGACCGTCGGGGGCCGCGGCAACTGCGACCGCGAGCTCCTCCTCGGCAGGCGTCACGCAAACGAGCGACGGCGGAGGGGTCACCGTCGTCGCGTCGTGGTCCGGGCCGGCGGCCGGAGCGACGTTCGACGTCAAGCTCGACACGCACTCAGGAGATCTGGACGCGCTCGACCTCTCGAATGCGGTCCTGCGCAATGATCGCGGCGAGACCCTTGCCGCACGCCCGTGGGCGGCGCCCAAGGGCGGACACCACCGGGAGGGCGCCCTCACCTTCGGGGGTGACGCCTCGACCTTCCTGGGCGGTGCCAAGTGGATCGAACTGACCCTCGCCGGCGTCGGCGATATTCCTGAGCGCACCCTCCGTTGGGCGATCGGCTCGTGACCGCCCTCGCTCGGCCGCTCCGGCCAGCCCTCCCGATCGCGCCTCGCTCCATCGTTGCCGGAATCGTTGGCGGGGCTGCCCTCCTCGGCGTCTACGTTGGGATCATCAGCCTGGCCCAGGGCGTCGACCACGCGTTCGAGCAGCTCGCGACGGATGCCCTGTTCGTGGGCCTGATCGCGACTGGGTTCGGGATACAGATCATGCTCTTCGCCGAGCTGCGTGTGGTCGACCGGCGGCATCGAGCAAGCGCCGCGGTCACCGCGGTGGGGACGGGGACGAGCGCAGCCGCGATGCTGGCCTGTTGTGCCCATCACGTCGTCGACCTGCTACCGCTCGTCGGCCTTTCTGCAGCGGCCGTGTTCCTGGATGCCTACAAGACCCCGCTCTTCCTCGTGGGGATCGGAATGAACATGGTCGGGATCATCGTGATCGGCCGGCAACTCCGCCGCGCTCGTCGCGCCTGCGCCGTGGTCGATTCGGCCGCCTCGACGATGGTGCCCTCGGGTAGCTGACCGGACGACGCAGGCGAGGCCGCCCGTTGAAGCGGCCTGGATCGCGTTTCTTAGGACTGCCTCACGTGGCTCTCAGCCCCGAGCGTGACGGTTGCCGTCCATCGCTGATCCGCCACGCCGGATCGGCAGGCTGAAGGAGGCCAACAGCGTGGACGTCAGCAGTCGGACCCAACGGAACGCAGCAGCCCCTGGGGGCGACGTCCGGAGCCGGGCTCTCGCGATGTGGCCGGGACTGGACCGCAAGAAGCTCACACGCACCTGTGGCGACCCCGTCCGGGTGGCTCGTCTCGTGGAGCGTCGCACAGCACTGTCGCGCGAGTCGATCGTCCGCATCCTCGAGGGACGGCCCTCATCGGGCGAATAGCCCGGGCCCTTCTCCGCCATCGACGTCGCTCCTGATCACGGAACGCTCGACCGGGGAAGGAATCCGGCCGAGCCTTGCGGGGAGAAGGGTCCGGGGATTGGCACGCGCCACAGCACCTCTCGGAAGGCCCGGACGGACGGGCCCCTTGGGCAGGTCCTGGTTGCGGAGAGCCTGGAGCCCCTACGTGATGGTTGCGGGCCGGACACGGCCCTTGCCGAGGCGGGCGTAGAGCGGGCAGTAGCCCCGGACACCGGTGACGACGAAGTCAAGGCCGAGCAGGGCGGCGGCAAACCAGGCCCAGGCCACGAAGCCTCCGGTCGTGAGCCAGAAGTCGAGAGCTAGGAGCGCGAGCGCGCTTCCGCCGAGGATCCGGATGACCCGTTCGACCGGCCCGAGACCGCCGCGAGCCGCCGCATGGGTGGAAGACATCCCGGAGGTCCCTCCTTTGGCTTCGATCTACCTGGACAGGAAGACGCCCAGAAGAAGCGCGAGCGCCAGCACGACCATCGGCGCACAGCACGCCACCATCCACCACATCGAGTGAGACGGCGCCGGCCGACCGTCTTCGTCCACCGCCGGTTGGACAGGCGCGACCGTTTCGGGCCGCGCCGTCCGGACAGGGCCGTGATCGTGCATCGTTCGCACCTCGGGAGCCGTTTCGTCGAGCTGGCCGATCTTGGGCCGACCCGCTGAGACGCATGCGTGAAACGGATGAGCCTGTCCTGAGAAATGCCGCCGATCGAGCCGGTGTCGAGATCTCGCGCCGTCGGCCCCGCCGTTCAGGCGGCGCAGGTCGTCGTGCACCGCCGGCAATGGGCCGCCGACGGCACGGACGTTCGATCGAGCCTGAGCGGGGATTGCGCGACGCCGTGCATCTCGCAGGCGCAGGCGAGCGCGCAGTGGCTGTCGATGTCGAACGGTTGGCGGCGTCCCGCGATGGCGTCGACCGCCTGCTCGCGCGCCCGGCCGCTGAGGCGGACGGCAAGGAGCGTGCCGGTGATCGAGATCTCGGCGGCCTGGGCGATGACGTCGAGGCGGTCGAGGGCGGGCCCGAGCACGTCCCGGAGACGCGCGTCGTACGCGTGCAGGCCGTCGATCGAGCCCTCGGCCCAATCCGCGATGGTTTGCGCCGCGGTGACGGCCGAGACGATCGCGTACGAGATGCCCTCGCCGAAGAAGGCGTCGGCGGTCGCGGCGGCGTCACCGGTGAGGACCGCCCGCCGCGAGGCGAGCGGGCCCGTCCGCAAGCCCTGGGCGATCCAGTGACCGCGCAACCGGCCTTGCGCCAGATCGAGCCCTAGTGTCCCGATTCGCTGGTCGCTCGGGGCTTGCGAACCGCCTTGGCGAGGATCTCGTCGGCGGTTTTGACCCAGGCAAACGGGCTCGATCCAGCATTCCACTGCTCGGTGAAGGCGTCGATCATCGTGATGAGCTCC
>JACQEF010000302.1 GCA_016200745.1 Chloroflexota bacterium
ACCTGGAGGTCCATGTGGCGGATCGCCCAGAGATCGCCGAACCGCCGGCCGAGACGGGTCGCGCGGAGCATGACGAAATCCTGGGCACTCATCGGCAGGAGTCTGCCCGATGCCGAGCCGGTCCGCTTCCGGCGTGCCACAATCGTGCGGTGACCCACCCGTGGACGACCCCCGAGCTGACCTCGCTCGGCCGGCTCCCGATGCACAGCCTGGCGCACGGCGACCGCCTCCCGCTCGACGGTCGATGGCGCTTCCAACTGCTCCGACGGCCGACGGATCCGGTCGGCGACGACTGGGACGAGGCGACGGTTCCGGGCCTCTGGACCATGGCCGGAACCTGGGACACGCCCCACTACACCAATGTCCAGATGCCGTTCGCGGGCCGCCCGCCACAGCTCCCCGAGATCAACCCGACCGGCATCTATGAGCGTGACTTCGAGGTCCCGGCGGCGTGGGAGGGTCGTCGGGTCGTGCTCCACGTCGGCGCGGCGGAGAGCGTCCTGATCGTCGAGCTCAACGGCGCGCAGATCGGGATCGGCAAGGATTCCCACCTCGCCTCCGAGTTCGACCTGACACCGCACCTGCGGCCGGGTCGGAACACCCTCCGGCTGATCGTGGTCAAGTGGTCGGACGCGACGTACGTCGAAGACCAGGATCAGTGGTGGCACGGCGGCATCAGCCGCGCGGTCTTCCTGTACGCCACCGGCGCGACGTACGTCGCCGATGTCAAGGCCGTCGCCGGATTGACCGACGGGGCGCCGACAGGGACGGCCGGCGGCGCGACCGGGACGCTCGACCTCGCCGTGGTCGTCGGCCTGCCGCCGGGCGCGATCGAGCCCGGCTGGACCGTGGAGGCGGAGCTGGTGGGGCTGGACGCGACCCTCCGGCAGGAGATCCGCACCGTCGATCCTCGCGCGCTCGAGACGTGGACCCGCGACAACCAGCGCCTGATGTACCGGGCGGCTTCGGGTCTGCCGTTGACCCCGGACGACGCCGCGCGCTGGGAGGGCGTCCATCGACAGATGGCGCCCCCGCTCGACGGCCTGGTCACCTGGCGGACCGAGGTCCCTGGGGTCCGGCCCTGGTCCACCGAGGCGCCGCGGCTGTACCCGCTCAGGATCGTGCTGCGCGGCCCGGATGGCGAAATCGCCGACGAGGCGAACGTCCGGATCGGCTTCCGGCGTGTCGAGATCCGCGGCCTGGACCTGCTGATCAACGGCCGGCGTGTCTATCTCCGCGGCGTCAACCGCCACGACTTCGACCAGCACACCGGGCGCGTCATCTCGCCCGACTCGATGCGCGCCGACCTCGTCCAGATGAAGCAGTTCGGGTTCAATGCCGTCCGAACCTCGCACTACCCGAACGATCCGGCCTTCCTCGACCTCGCGGACGAGCTCGGCCTGTTCGTCATCGACGAGGCCGATATCGAGTCCCACGCCTTCCAGAGCACGCTGTGCGACGACTCGCGCTACCTCGACCAGTGGGTGACCCGCGTGTCGCGGATGGCCGAGCGGGACAAGAACCACGCCTCGGTGATCCTCTGGTCGCTCGGCAACGAGTCGGGAAGCGGCGCGAACCACGAGGCGGCGGCCGCCTGGCTGCGCGCGTACGACCCGAGCCGGCCGCTCCACTACGAGGGCGCGATCCGCTACGACTGGACGAGCGACCAGGACCTCAGCGACCTCACCTGTCCGATGTATCCGCCGATCGCGGACATCGTCGGGCACGCGACGTCGGGCCTCCAGCGCCACCCGCTGATCATGTGCGAGTACTCCCACGCCATGGGCAACAGCAACGGGACGCTGGCCGAGTACTGGGACGCCATCGCATCGACTCCCGGGCTCCAGGGCGGGTTCATCTGGGAGTGGTGGGACCACGGTCTCGTCCAGCGGCTGCCGGACGGGACGCGACGCTGGGCCTATGGCGGCGACTTCGGCGAAGCCCCGCACGACGGGAACTTCGTCGCGGACGGGATGAACTGGCCGGATCGCCGGCCGAAGCCGGCGATGTGGGAGCACAAGCGGCTGGCCGCGCCGGTCGAGCTGTCGGGCGACCCCGGCGAGCTGCTGGCGGGCGTCGTGCGGCTCACCAACCGGCAGGACTTCACCGATCTCGGGTGGCTGCGCGCGAGCTACGAGCTCGCTGTCGACGGCTCCGCGATCGCGGGCGGCGAGCTGGACCTGCCCGCCCTCGGACCGGGCGAGCGCGTCCGGATCAGCCTCCCGGGCTGGCTGGCGCCGCCGATCGACGGCGACGCGGAGGTGTGGCTCACGATCCGGCTTCGAACGGCCAGCGAGCTGGCGTGGGCGCCCGCCGGCTTCGAGGTCTGCGCGCTCCAGTTGCCGGTCGGGCAGGGGAGCGCCCCCGCCAATCGGCGGTCGTCGGGAGCTCCCGTCGAGCTCGACGAGCAGGGCCGGCTTCGACACCCGCTCCTGGCGGCATCGCCGGCTCTCTCCCTGTGGCGCGCCCCGACCGACAACGATCGGATCGGCGGCATGGCTGCGGCCTGGGCGTCGGCGGGGCTCGACCGCCTCGAACGCCGATTGCTGTCGATCGAGCTGGAGGACGCGGTCACGGTCGTCCGCAGCGAGGTGCGGACCGGTGCGGGGATCGGCGTCCTGCACGAGGTCCGGTACGCGCGGCTGGCAGCCGGCGGCCTGCTCGTCGACGAGACCGTGACCATCCCCGACGAACTGTCCGATCTGGCACGCGTCGGAACGGTCCTGGAGGTCGCCCCCGGGCTCGAGCAGCTGGAGTGGTTCGGGTCCGGTCCGCACGAGACGTACCCCGACCGCAAGCGCGGCGGGCTCGTGGGCATCTGGCGATCGACAGTGACGGATCAGTACGTCCCGTACATCCGTCCCCAGGAGAACGGCGGTCACGCCGACGTCCGTTGGCTGCGACTCTCGGACGGCGGGACGCGGTCGGTGCGGATCGCCCTCGGTCGCCCGGGCCAGGTCTCCGCGACCCACTTCCGGGCGTCGGACCTCGCTGCGGCCACGCACGACGTCGAGCTGACGCCGCGGCCCGAGACGACCGTCCATCTCGACGCCGCGCACCG
>JACQEF010000303.1 GCA_016200745.1 Chloroflexota bacterium
CGGTGCTGCTGATCCACGGCACGGACGACGCCCTCGACCGGCCGGCCGAGAGCGCCGAGCGGAACGTTCGCGCGGCCCTCGACGCGGGCGTGCCGGTCGAGCTCGAGTACTGCCGGGGCGCGACCCATGGCGCGGTGATCGACAGCTGCCCCGCCGACTGGGCTCGCTGGGCAACGTCCTTCCTGGAAGGGGCCGCGGCCCGGTCCTAGGCGCGACGGCACGCGCGCCGGCGGTCCCGACCGGGCAGAGGATCCTTGGCCGGATGGACCCGTTCCGGCGTCGGGCGGGTCGCTACCGTCTCCGCCGATGCGTCCACGTCGTCGCCTGATAGCGGCTGTCGTCATCACGGTCGTGGCCATCGCCGCGTGCTGGACGGCGGCTTCTGGCGCCCGACCTGCGGCTGTCGCAGACGTCGACCACGGACGCGCTCGGGGCCGGCAGGCCGTTCGTGCTGGTCATCGACTCGACCAGGTTCCGCGTCTTGCCGGCCTGCGGCCGGGCGATCATCATGGCCCGCGACCTGCTCGATCGGTGGCGCGACGTCGCGTTCATCCATCTCGAGCCGTATCGCCACCAGGTCGCGACGGACACCCCGCTCCTCGACGGCAGCCTCGACGACCCCACCCTGACCGACCCGGCCGCGGCGTGGGGGATCGGTGGGGCACCATGGGGACCGACGTCGATGCCCTGGATCTTCGTGGTCGATGGCCACGGCATCGTACGAGCCAAGTACCAGGGCGTGACCGGGAGCGCCGATGTCGACGAGATCGTCTCGCTGATCGAACTGGGAGAATGAGGATGACCCCACCCGCGCTGCCGCCTGCCACGCCGTTTGGCCCTTCGGATTCGGGCCGAATGTCCCCTCCGGCGGACGATCCCAGCCGCCACCATCGCGGGATGGAAACGACCCCACAGGACACTCCCGCAACGATCGATCCCGACGACGTCGACCTCTCGCGCCGCAGGTTCCTGCGCAACGCCGCCCTGACCGGCGGCGGGCTGGTGGCCGCGGCCGGCCTGGCGGCCTGCGCGCCGGCGGCGCGCCAGGCCTGGACGTTCGGCCCCGCCCTCGCCGGCGGGAGTGCAGCGCCGAGCGCCGGGTCGATGGCGGCGGCCGCGTCGGGCAGCGCTGCCGCTCCGAGCATGTCGATGGCGCCGGCACCCTCGCCGTCCGGGTCGGCCGCCCCCTCCGGCGCCATCATCCCGCCTGGCTGGACGCAGCACGACATCGCCGCCCGGAACAAGGTCCAGCGCTACCTCGGCAACCTCGCACCCGCCCTCAAGGGCATCTACGGCGACGCTGCGTTCACCAAGCTCGCCGACATGCTGGCCGTGGCCGAGAACTACCCCGAGCTCAGCCAGAAGCCGTCGTTCGCGCAGGTCGAGCAGCTCGTCCTCAACGACGCCGTGAAGCCGCTCAAGCCCGAGCTCGATGGCGAGGTGAAGGTGTTCCGGCTCACGATCGAGGAGATCCAGCACTCCATCGACGAGCTGATGCCGCCGGTCGCCGGGCTCGGCTACAACGGCCAGTGGCCCGGGCCGACGATCCGCGTCACCGAGGGTGACAAGGTCCGCGCGATCTTCACCAATAACATGAAGGAGACGACCGGAGTCCACTTCCACGGCGTCGAGTTCGAGGACTTCTTCCAGGACGGCGTCCCGTTCGTGACCCAGAAGCCCTTCGCGCCCGGAGAGACGTACACCTACGAGTTCACGGCCAGCCGCCCCGGGTCGCTCATGTACCACTCGCACCACAACGCGACCGACCAGGTCGGGCGCGGCCTGCTGGGCGCGTTCCTGGTCGATCCCAGGAGCCCGACCGCCGACGACAAGATCGACCGCGACTACGTCTGGATCTCGAACGATCAGCTGGGCGGCTTCACCATCAACGGCCACGGGTTCCCGGCCGTCGTTCCGGTCCTCGGGGCGATCGGCGAGACCGTCCGCGTCCGGTTCATGAACGAGGGGATCATGATGCACCCGTGGCACCTCCACGGGTACAAGATGAAGGTCGTCGCCCGCGACGGGTACCCGCTCGAGGGTGCGTCATTCCACTGTGACACCCTGGGGGTCAACCCGGGTGAGCGGTATGACGTCAACGTCGTGCTCGATCGCCCGGGCGTGTGGGCGTTCCACTG
Source organism: Chloroflexota bacterium (assembly GCA_016200745.1). GTDB lineage: Bacteria > Chloroflexota > Limnocylindria > Limnocylindrales > CSP1-4 > SPCO01. Next base: position 2,139 of record JACQEF010000303.1, read on the forward strand.
CCACATCCTGCCGCACGCGGAGGCGGCGGACGGGATGTACGGGATGGTCAACACGTTGATGGTGGTTCCGAAGAAGGAGCACGTCGACGCCATCGTGGCGGCGATCCTCGCCTAGGCGCCGCTGAACCAGCCTGTCCGGTCCGACCCCGTCGCCACCACCCGAGTTCGGGGCGCGGTGGCACCGCCGCAGGTGCCACCGTGAGGAGGAATGGTGGCGACGGATGGTCGGGCTCGAGAGGATCCGTCGCTGGGCCGGGGCCACCTCCCTGAGACCCGGGCGGGCCGACCAGGTCCCCGCGCGCTGCTGGTCAACGGTCGGTGCGCGGAGCCACGGCGATGATGGACCGTGGCCCGATCCGAGCGGCTGTCAGCAGGGCCGATCGACGTCACAGCGCGCTTGCAGCGGTGTGATCGCCGCGGGCGGGCCTGCGCGCAGGCCGCCTGCGCTCACGACCCGGGTACGACCCAGCCGAGCGATCGTTCGACGCCGCGGTGCCAGCGCGCGATGCCGGCCTCCCGGGTCGCCCTGTCCAGGGCCGGCTCCCAGCGGCGCCCGGCCCGGTCCATCGCCCGGAGCTCGTCCAGGCCGGCCCAGAAGCCGACCGCGAGCCCCGCGGCGTAGGCCGCGCCGAGCGCGGTGATCTCGGCGATCGGAGCCGCCTCGACCGGACGGTCCAGGATGTCGGCCTGGAACTGCATGAGGAGCTCGTTGCGGACCATCCCGCCGTCCACCCGGAGCACGCCGGGAAGTGCCGTCCCGAGATCCGCCGCCATCGCCTCGCCGAGATCGTAGACCTGGTAGGCGGTCGATTCGAGCGCCGCCCGGGCGATGTTGCCGCGCGAGGCGTACGCGGTCAGCCCCGCGATCACGCCGCGCGCGTCGCTCCGCCAGTGCGGCGCGAAGAGCCCGGAGAAGGCAGGCACGAACACGACGTCGCCGGCGTCCGGGACGGACCGGGCGAGCTTCTCCACCTCGGCCGCGTCCCCGATGATCCCGAGGTTGTCGCGGAGCCAGCCGATCAGCGAGCCGGCCACCGCAACCGAGCCTTCCAGCGCGTAGGTCGCCGGTGCGCCGCCGATGCGTGCGGCCACGGTCGTGATCAGCCCGTGGGTCGAGGCCACCGGGCGCTCGCCCGTGTGCATCAGCATGAAGCAGCCCGTGCCATAGGTGCACTTGAGCTGCCCGGGCTCGAAGCACGTCTGCCCGAACAGCGCCGCGTGCTGGTCGCCGAGGTCGCTCGCGATCGGGACGCCGGCCAGGTCGCCCACGCCCGGCCCGTACACCTCGGCCGACGAGCGGATCTCCGGCAGGATGGAGGGTGGGACGCCGATCTCGGCGAGCAGGTCAGGGTCCCAGGCCAGCAAGTCGAGGTTCATCAGCATCGTTCGAGAGGCGTTCGTGACGTCGGTCACGTGGACGCCGCCGTTGACCGCGCCGGTCAGGTGCCAGATCAGCCAGCTGTCGATGGTCCCGAAGAGCAGATCCTCGACGCCGCCGTCGTACGCGTCGAGGATGGCGCGGAGCTTGAGCGCCGACGAGTACGTCGAGATCGGCAGCCCGGTCCGGTCGCGGAACCGGTCCGGCCCGAGATCGCCGGCGAGCCGGGCGCACGCCTCGGCGGTCCGCGTGTCCTGCCAGACGATGGCGTTGGCGATCGGGCGGCCCGTCCGGCGCGACCAGACCACCGTCGTCTCGCGCTGGTTGCTGATCCCGACCGCGGCCAGCGCCCGGGCGTCCGCGCCCACGTCGCGCAGCGCGACCCTGACGCAGGTCCGGACGCGCTCGAGGATCTCGTCAGCGTCGTGCTCGCTTCCGTGGACGGCGCACCGGCCGAAACCTCGACGCCTGCCCCACCGGACCTCCATACGCCCTCCACACGCGAAACCCAGGATTCGAGGCCAGATCGGACCCACCGATGGATCCACCACGACCCTGAAGGAGCGCCATCTCATGCGTCGCATCGTTCCCGCCATCCTGCTCGTCGCCGCTCTGGCGATCGGAGGCGGGCTCCTCGTGAACGCCGCCTACGACGCAGGCGTCAACACCGCGGTCACGACCGCGGTCGACAACGGTGCCCAGGTCGCCCCGGTCGTCGTCCCGCCGTACGCCTATGGCGGTGGCTATGGCTACGGCTGGCACCCGTTCGGCTGGGGCTTCTCGATCTTCGGCCTGCTGTTCGGCCTGTTCTTCCTGTTCATCATCTTCGGGCTGATCCGCGCCATCTTCTGGGGCGGCCACCGGGGCTGGGGACCGAATGGCTGGGGCGGAGGGGCGGGCCCTCGCGGTCGCGGCTGGGATGCCCGGTACGACCGCAACCCGTGGATCGAGCGGTTCGGCGCGAGCTTCGAGGAGTGGCACCGCCAGGCCCACGGCAGCGGGCCGACGCCCGGGTCATCCACCGAGCCGCCGGCGACGAACCAGGGTTCGACACCGGCCTGACCGCCTCGTCAACCGTGCCCTCGGACGACCCGTCCGGGGGCGCATCCGTTGTCCGGGGCCCTCCCCGGGCTGAAGGCCGCGCTACGATGCCCCCGATGAAGACCATTCTCGTCGTCGACGATGAACCCAAGATCGCGCAGCTCGCACGCGACTACCTCGAGCACGCCGGCTTCGGGGTCCTGACCGCGGGCGACGGGCCGGCCGCCCTGACCGCGGTCCGGCAGCGACACCCGGACCTCGTCGTCCTCGACCTCGGGCTGCCCGGGCTCGACGGGCTCGATGTCACGCGCCAGCTGCGCCGCGACTCGACGATCCCGATCGTCATGCTCACCGCGCGCGACGACGAGCTCGACAAGCTGCTCGGGCTCGAGCTCGGTGCCGACGACTACCTGACCAAGCCGTTCAGCCCGCGCGAGCTGGTCGCGCGCGTGCGAGCGGTCCTGCGCCGATCGGAAACGGCGACGGCACCGAGCGACCTGATCCGCGCCGGCGACGTGGTCCTGGACGTGCCGCGGATGCGGGCCGAGGTGGGCGGCAGGACCGTGGAGCTGACCGCGACGGAGTTCGGGCTGCTCAGGACGCTCGCGGCGAGCCCGGGTCGCATCTTCACCCGCTCGCAGCTCCTCGACGAGATCCGGGGCGTCGCCTTCGAGTCGTACGAACGGGCCATCGATTCACACATCAAGAACCTGCGCCGCAAGCTCGAGCCCGACCCGCGCGAGCCGCGTTACGTCCTGACCGTGTACGGCGTCGGCTACCGGTTCGCGGACGATCGATCGGTACGGGGATGACGCCGCCGGAGGAGCCCGGAGGCGCGCCAGCCAGCGGGCCGGAGCGCGCGGAGCAAGGCGACCAGCCACCGGGCGGCGGGTACGGGGGGCCGCCGTGGGCATGGCGCGCCGATCACGGCCGGCATGGGCCGTGGGAACGGCGCGACCCGCGCTATCGCGAGATGCGCCGGCGGGCGCGCCTGCACCGCCGGGCGCAGGCGCAGGGCCAGCCCTGGCATCGACGGCAGGGCTTCGGCTGCATCTTCGGGATCCTGTTCCTGATCGTCATCGGGTCGATCGTCACGGCCACCGCCACGATCCTGTCCCGCCTCGGCCCGGTCCCGGTGGTCATCGCCGTGCTCGCGATCGCCGGGATCGCCACGGCGCTCCTGCGCGGCGTGGCCGGCGCCGCCCGCGATCTGGACGCGATGCTCGCGGCCACCCGGCGGGTCGAGGAGGGCGACTACGGGGTCCGGCTGCGACGGACGCGGTCCGATCTCGCCCCGATCCAGGAGCTCGCCCGCGGGTTCGACACAATGACGGCCCGGCTCGAGGCCGACGAGGA
>JACQEF010000304.1 GCA_016200745.1 Chloroflexota bacterium
CCCGGCGGCCGCGAGATAGGGCAGGATCGCGTTGTCCGATCGCTGCTGCATGTCGCGGAATGCCCAATAGGCCGAAGCCAGCCACAGGATGACGAGGTAGATCCCGATGGCCCGCAGGCCGAACTGGAGCACCGGACTGGAGAAGATGCTGGCGATGGAGTCGCCGATCTGCGCGAGGATCTGGTCCATGCGCCTGGGTGTGGCCTCCGTGCTCGGCTCGACCGGCTTCCGGCCGCCCGCTCGGTCGCCGCTCGCGACGGCCGCAGTGTAGCAGGGGCTATCGCGGAGCCTCGCCGAAGCCGACCGTCCAGACTGCGGCGCGCCACGCGCACATCACGCCGGTCAGGACGAGCCCGACCACCCACAGCGAGACGAAGAGGAGCACGGCGAGGAGGAGCTGGAGCGGCTCGTCCGGCGCGTTCATGGCCTCGCGCACCACGTCAGCCGCGGACGCCGCCGCGAGCGCCGACGGGGCAAGGACAAGCGCGAGGGCCAGGGTCGGCAGCCAGAAGTCCGCGAGCACGACGACCGGACGGCGGGCGAGCGTCACCAGCGCGTCCCGGAGCGCCCACAGGATCCCGCCCCTGGCCAGCACCACCCGCCTGGCCGCGAGGGCGCCGACCGCCTGGCCGACCATCCAGGTCAGGACGACCGCCGCCACGACGTCCGGCGACGCGAGGAGCACCCGCCAGGCGAGCGGCGTCGCCACGTCGGCCGGGTTCGTCAGCTCGCGGTAGGTGACGGCGACGACCTGCACGACCCCCCAAACCAGGACCGCGCCGAGCGGCACGTGGGCCGCGAGCCGCGCGAGGAAGACGCCCACGGCTTCGGTCCGCCGCCGGCGCGCGACCCTGGCGGGACCCCTTCCGGACAGCTCGTCGACCGCAAGCTGGTGCACCACCACGCCGGCCGGTGGCGCGACCTCCTCGTGGGCGGCCACGATCCGGGCGGCCTCGGCTTCGAGGATCGCGGCCAGGATGCCGCCAGCGACGAGCCAGGCCAGGACGGCCAGGACGATCGTCGCGACCATCGCCGCCAGCTGGAAGGTAACCCCGCCGAACACGAACGCGGTGAGCGTCGGCGCCAGGAGGTTCCCGAGGCCTACCGGCGTCGGCAGCACCAGGATCGGCAGGGCCACCACGAGCAGGCCGCCGCGCAACAGGAAGGCGGCGAGGGCCAGCGGCCAGGTCGCCGGTGAGGCCAGGGTCACGAGCAGCGCGCCGGTGAGCGCCGCTCCCCGGTTCATGGCGTGGGGCTGGCCGATGCCCCCGGCACGGGCGACGCGAGCCCCGGTGCCAGGACCTGCAGGCGCTGGAGGGCCGCCTGCACGAGCGCGATCTCGGAGCCGTACCTGGCGAAGTCGCCGCTGCGCAATGCCGTCTGGGCGAGCTCGAAGTGCGAATTCGCGTAGTCGACCAGTCCCGGGATGTCCTCGGGCAGGCCGGTCGAGGGCGGCGGCGTGACCGCCGGTCCCGGGCCGGCCGAGGCCGATGGACCGGGCGAGGCCGACGGCCCCGGCGTCGGCGTGGGCGTGGGCGACGGGCCCGGGGCCGCGCCGCCCTCGGCCGCGAGGAGCAGGTTGAGCGCGCCACCGAGCGTGTCGCTCCAGACGACCTGGCGGGGCGAGGCGACGACGATCCGCTTGAACTCCGGGAAGGCCGACCCGGTCGACTGGAGGTAGACCGGCTGGAGGTAGATGAGCGAGTTGTCGAGCGGGACGACGATCAGGTTGCCGCGCACGACCGTGCTGCCCGATTGGCTCCACAGCGTGATCTGGGCGCTGATCGTCGGATCCTGGTCGATGCGCGCCTCGATCTGGGCCGGCCCGAAGATGGTGGTGTCGGCGGGGAACCGGTAGACCACGGTCGAGCCGTAGTTGGCACCGTCCATCCGGGCCGCCACCCAGGCGATCATGTTCGGCCGGCTGGTCGGCACCATCGGCTGGAGGAGCAGGAACTCCACGCCGGTCTGGCCGGGGAGTCGCATGACGACGTAATAGGCCTCCGACGGCAGCGTCTGCTCGCTGCTCTGCGTCGGGACGGTCCACAGGTCGTCGGTCCGGTAGAACTGCTGCGTGTCGGTCACGTGGTAGCGGCCGAACACGCGGGTCTGGACGTTGAACAGCTCTTCCGGCACGCGGATGTGCGCCCGCAGGTCGGCCGGCATTGCCGAGATCGGCTCGAACAGCTTCGGGAAGATGGCGGCGTAGTCGCGGATGATCGGGTCGTTCGGGTCGCTGACGTAGAAATGCATCGTGCCGTCATAGGCGTCGACCGTGATCTTGACGCTGTTGCGGATGTAGTCGAATGGGTCGCTTCCGAGACCGGTCGTCCCGAGCGACGTCGGGTCGAACGCCTGGGCGTTCGGGAACCGGTCCGAAGTCGTGAACGCGTCCTGGACGTAGACGAGCCGCCCGGCTTCGTCGATCACGAGGTACGGGTCCTTGTCGAACCGCAGGAACGGTGCGATCAACGACAGCCGGTCGCTCAGCGAGCGGTGGAAGAGCAACTGGCTGTCACGCGTCACCTGGTCGCTGATCAGCAGGTCGAGGTCGCGGAATCGCAGCCCGAACAGGAGGCGCATGAGCGTGTTGTCGAGATGGATCCCGGTCTTGCCGGTCCAGTTCGTCTGGGTGCCGATCGACCCGCCGGTGTCGCTCTCGCCGGTCGGATAGTCGAACTCCGCCTGCCGCGCGCCGACCACCACGTACGAGCTCGGCCGCTCGCCGAAGTAGATCCGCGGCTGACTGATCTTCGGCGCCCCGCCGGTCGAGACGGGCGGGAGGTTGCCGATGATCAGGTCCGGCTGGCCCTCGCTGCCGACCTGGTTGACCGGCACCATGGCGGCGCCGATCCCGTGGGTGTAGATGATCCGCTGGTTGACCCAGCCGGTCGCGTTCGGGTTCTGCTCGAGCGCCAGCTCGCGGGCGGACAGCATGACCTGCCGCTCCTTGCCGTCGATCGTGTAGCGATCGGTGTCGACGTCGGTGAAGTCGTAGTACTTCCGCACGGTCTGGAGCTGGTCGAGCGTGGTTCGGAGCGGCCGCGGGTCCCACAACCGCGCGCTGGCGAACGTGTCCGCCTGGTCCGCGATGTCCTGCGCGGTCAGGACCTGGTCGCCCCGGAACGGCTGGTCCGTCCAGCCGTTGAGGTCGTAGGCCAACCTCGTCATCGCGATGTTGTTGCCGATGTAGCGCTGCTCCTGGGCGTACTGGTTGGGTTCGACCGTGAACCGCTGGATCGCTTCGGGATAGAGCCGCCCGATGACGATCGAGGCGAGGAACCAGACCGCGATCGTCAGGCCGAGCGGCCAGAGCATCCGGGTGAAGGCGCCCCCGACCAACAGGGCCGCGGCGATCCCCGAGATGACGGTCAGCGCGTCATAGGCGAAGAACTGCGCGTTCTGGTCGGTGAAGCTCACGCCGGTCGCGATGCCGCGGGTGCTGTACACGAGCTCGAACTTGTCGAGCTGATAGCCGAACGCCACCGACAGCAGGAACAGCCCGGCGAGGACGCCCAGGTGGACCCGGACCTGGGTCGAGAAGACGAGCCCGCCGCGTGACGCCGCGATCAGGTACTGGGCCAGCGAGATGATCAGCGCCGCGACGACCAGCCCGTTGAACAGGCCCTGGACGAGGCGGAGGAACGGCAGCTCGAACAGGAAGAAGCTGATGTCCTTGCCAAAGATCGGATCGGTGACCGCGGTGGCCGCGTCCGGCGAGAAGGGCACGCGGTTGGCCCACAGCAGGACGGTCTGCCAGGCACCGCCGACCGACGCGCCGACGCCGAGGGCGATGAGCACGGCGAGCGCAACCAGCGCGACGCCGGCGAGTGGCGACAGGTCCGGCAGCTCGCCGGTCTCGAAGACGACGGCAGGCGGGCGGCCGTAGGCGCCGCGTCCGTCGCCGAACGGCGACCCCGGACGGCCGCGCCGTGGTTCTCCGGCCTGGGCGGCGGCCTCATTGAGGCGATCGACGAACCCACGGAGCGAGCCGCGACCGCCTTCGGCCGGCGGTGGGGACAGGCGGCGCGCTATCCAGAGGTTGCCGAACAGCACGACCGCGGCGAGGAGGCCGGCTCCGGCGAACAGGCCGAGGCTCGCGGTCAGCCGGGTCCAGAAGACCGAATCGAAGCCGACGCTCTGGTACCACAGCACGTCGGTCCACAGGTCGATCCCGACCCCGAACAGGAGGACGAGTGCGAGGACGACGATGATGATCGCGATGAGCCCCACGCGACGACCGGCGCGTGCCGCCCGGCCCCCGAAGTCGTTGCCGTCGTTCGGGCCGCCGGGTCCTCGCCGCCGGGGGGGACCGCCGCGCCGTCCCGGGGCCTCGAAGATGGGTCGTGGCTCGGGCTCGTCGGCGGCCGGTTCGCCGTCGTCGGCGTCCGTGTCGGCATCGGGCGTATCGGCGTCGTCCCGGGCGCTCGGCGCGCCGTCGTCCTCGGCGGGTCGGTCGGCGAGATCGTCGTTGCCGGATCCGCCGTCCCGGGCGTCTGCCTGCCCGCGAGCGGCGGCCTCGCGCTTGCGCAGCTCGTCCATGAAATCGTCGAAGAGGTCACGCATGTCCGCCGAGTCTACGCGCCCGCCGCGGTCAGGGTTTGCGCAGACCCTCGACGGACCGGCGGAAAGCGGCGAGCACCGTCTCGGCGAGCTCATTCGGGCGCATCGTCGCCGCTCGGGCAGGCTCGAACCGGAAGGCCGCGCGGATCGCAAGGGGGACGCGCCAGGGCCGGTCGGGGTCGTCCGGCGGCTGGATCAGCCCGAGCCGCATCTGGAGCCGCCCGCCGTCCTCGAGGATCAGCCCGGACAGCTGGCCGCTGATGGCCGGACCCAGCCGCGCGAGCGGTGGGTCGGGCGGCGGTCCGGCCGGCGGGGCCACGTCGCCGAAGGCAACCAACCCGTCCTCGTCGACGACCCACAGGACCGCCAGCCACCAGCCGTCGGGTGCCGCGGACGGCCTGCCCATCCCCGCCCGCATCGCCCGATCGGCACGGACCACCTGCTCACGGAGAAAGGAGGGACCGGGCGGCGGCAGGCTGTCGGGCACGTCGGCAGGATAGCGGGGCCGGGCCGATCACCGAACAGGCCGCGGCGTCAGACCGGCGGTTCCTCCGCGGCGGCCCCGGGCTCCGCCGGCGCGTCGCCGTCCACCGGCGCTGCGGCCTCCGCCTCGCCGTCTCCGGCCGCCGACAGGTCGGGCAGGTCGATCGTCCGACCCTCCGCCGCGGCCTCGGACCGGATGGCGTCCGCCTCGGCCTGCAGGCTGGCCACGTGGGCCTCGAGCTCGAGCCGCAGGATCTCCCGCCGGACGTCGTCGTCGGGCGGGGCGATCGCCTGGGCCTCGGCCTTGGACGGCAGGTCCGCCTGGTAGTCGCCGCTGATCCACGAGAGCAGCCGGTTGCGCGGTTGTGGCGTGGACTTCGAGCGGACCAATGCGGCCGCGTCGATCGCGGTCACGCCGGGGACGCTCGGGTCACCCTCCGCGACGAGGTTGGCGCCGCACGACGGACACGCGGTCGCGTCCGGCGTCAGCGCCGCGGAACACCATGGACAGACTCCGCTCACCGAACGTTCCCCCGTACTCGATGCGTCGGCCATGCGCGCATGCTACCGCGCGATTCCGAGCGCACGATAGCCCATCGGTCAGGGGTGAAATCGGGACTCGGTCACTCCCACTCGATCGTGGCGGGCGGCTTGGAGCTGATGTCGTAGACCACCCGGTTGACGCCGGGGACCTCGTTGACGATGCGGGACGAGATCTTGCCCAGCACGTCGTACGGGAGCTTCGCCCAGTCGGCGGTCATCCCGTCCTCCGACGTCACGGCACGGATCGCCACGACGTTGGCGTACGTCCTGCCGTCGCCCATCACCCCGACCGATCGGACCGGGGTCAGGATCGCGAACGACTGCCACACCGAGCGGTACAGGTTCGCGGCCTTGATCTCGTCGATGACGATCCAGTCGGCCTCGCGCAGCGTGTCGAGGCGCTCGGCGGTGACCTCGCCCAGGATCCGGATCGCGAGACCCGGGCCGGGGAACGGCTGGCGCTGGACCATCGCCTCGGGGAGCCCGAGCGCCGCGCCCACGAGCCGGACCTCGTCCTTGAACAGGTAGCGCAGCGGCTCGATGAGCTGGAACCGCAGGTCCGCCGGCAGCCCGCCCACGTTGTGGTGGGTCTTGATCTTCTGGGCGGTCTTGGTCTCGGGCGTCGTGGACTCGATGACGTCCGGGTAGAGCGTCCCCTGGGTGAGGAAGTCGATCTGCCCGAGCTTGGTCGCCTCCTCTTCGAACACGCGGATGAACTCGTCGCCGATGATCCGCCGCTTCTGCTCGGGGTCGGTGACGCCGGCGAGGCGGGCGAGGAACCGCTCCCGGGCGTCGACCATCACGAGGTTCATGCCCAGGTTCGCCTCGAACGTCACGCGCAGAAGCTCGGACTCCTTCTTGCGCATCAGCCCGTGGTCCACGTAGATGCAGGTCAGGCGATCGCCGACCGCGCGATGGACGAGCGCGGCCGCAACCGCGGAGTCAACCCCGCCCGACAGCGCGCAGATGACCTTGCCGTCCGAGCCCGTCTGGCGCGCGTGCGCGTCCACGCGGTCGCGGATCTCCGCGACGGTCGTGTCGATGAAGTTCGCGGACGTCCAGGCGGGCGCGATGTGCGCGATCCC
>JACQEF010000305.1 GCA_016200745.1 Chloroflexota bacterium
GCGGGAGACGTCGCCGCGGCATGGCACCCGCTCCTGGGCTCGCGTCTCCGCGCCGAGCACTGGGACAACGCGCGCCGCCAGGGTCGGGCAGTCGCGCGCAACATGCTCGGCGCGGCCGAACCCTATCTCCGGATCCCGTACTTCTACTCCGACCAGTACGACCTGGGCATGGAATACGCGGGCTACGCGCCGGATTGGGACCGCGTGCTGTTCCGCGGCAGCCCCGCGGACCGGGCGTTCGTCGCCTTCTGGCTCAAGCGCGGACGAGTCGTCGCGGGCATGAACGCGAACGTCTGGGACGTCAACGACTCGATCGCCGCCCTCGTCGCCGCGCGGGAGCCGGTCGATACCGGACGTCTCGTCGACCCGGCCGTCCCGCTCGACGACCTCGCGGGCCTGCTGCGGCGACACAGCTCGGACGCCGGCGAGCGACGCCATGGTGCGCCGTCTCGGACGCCGCTGGTGGGGGCCTGACGGGATCCCGTTGATCCGGACCCAGAAGGTGCCCTCGCTGGATCAGCTTCGATCGGGCATTTCACCTCGGGGACAGCGGCAGCGACGGCGCTGTCCCCGAGGTGGGACCACCTACGGATAGAGTCCCCGGAGCCGAGTGGCCTCGGCCACCCGCTCGACCGCGATCACGTGGGCAGCCAGCCGCTGGCTGATCCCGTCGGCGGCCGCCCGGTCCCAGAGGTCGCCCGCGGCTCGAAGGATCTGGTGGCGCATTCGCTCGTTGATCTCGTCGAGCGTCCAGGCGATCGCGGCGCGGTTCTGGGCCCACTCGAAGTAGCTGACGATCACCCCACCGGCATTGCACAGGATGTCCGGCACGACGAAGATGCCGCGGTCGTGGAGGATCGGGTCGGCGTCCGGGTTCACCGGACCATTCGCCGCCTCGGCGATGATGCGGGCGCGGACGGTGCCCGCGTTGGCCGCCGTGATCTGGCCCTCCAGCGCGGCGAGCACCAGGATGTCGAGGTCGAGCGCGAACAGCTCGTCGTTGCTGATCCGGCTGGTGCCGGGAGCTCCGGCCACCGTCCCGTGCTCCTCGAGGTGACGCCGGAGGAACGGCACGTCGAGGCCCTCGGGATTGGTCGCTCCGCCGTTGACGTCGGTGATGGCGATGACCCTGGCCCCGGCGTCGTAGAGCAGTCTGGCCGTCGCCTCCCCGACGTTGCCGAAGCCCTGGACGGCCACACGGGCGCCACGGAGGTCGAGGCCGATCCGGCCGGCGGCGTCCTCGATCGTGTACAGCGCTCCCTGGCCGGTGGCGTCGGCCCGGCCGACGGACCCGCCGATCGCGATCGGCTTGCCGGTGACGATCCCCGGGATCGAGTAGCCGCGATGCATCGAGACGGTGTCGACGATCCAGGCCATCGTCTGGGCGCTGGTCCCGACGTCGGGAGCGGGAATGTCCGAATCCGGTCCGATGAACGGCTCGAGCTCGGTCGCGAACCGCCGGGTCAGCGCCTCCAGCTCGGTGACGCTCATCGAGCTGGGATCGCAGGTCACGCCACCCTTCGCCCCGCCGAACGGGACGCCCACCAGCGCGCACTTCCAGGTCATCCACATCGCCAGCGCGCGGACGTCGTTGATGTCGGTGTCCGGGTGGAACCGCAGGCCGCCCTTCGCCGGCCCCCGCGCCACGTTGTGCTGGACCCGGTAGCCCTGGAAGACCTGCACGCTGCCGTCGTCAAGCCGGACCGGGAACCGGACCGTCAGCTCGCGCTTCGGCACCCGAAGGATGGCCCGCAGCCCGGGCTCGAGCGACAGGTGGTCGGCCGCGGCGTCGAACTGCTCGATCGCGGCCGAGAGCGCCCGGGCGCCCGATGTCTGCACTGGGGGAGTGGCGGTGGCAGTCGCGTGCATCGATATCTCCGGTTGACGGAATGCGGATCGACGTTGAGCCGCAAGCGTCGCCTGCCAGCGGGTCAGGGGACGTGGACGTGCATGAACGAACCGTGAAAAGCGCGGCCGCATCCGGCCTGTTCATGCGCTGTTCATCCCAGTTCCCGATCTCGTTCAGATCGCGGCCGTAGCGTCGGCAAGGCGTGGCCTTCCACGCGACCCTGGGGCGAGCCCGCCGGACACGGTGCGGACTCGTCCCGCCAGCCGAGGTTCACGATGCGCCGACTGAGCACCGAGCTCCCATTCACCTGCGTGACCTGCGAGCAGGAGATCCGCGGCACGCCCGTCTTCCACGTGGGGCTTCCGTTCTGCTGCGCGGGCTGCGTCGCGAATGGGCCGTGCCTCTGCTCCTACGACGAACCCGAGGCCGTCGAGGCCCGGATCGACGAACCGGCGGTGCCGATGCCGGTGGCCGAGGAGGAGGGGGAGGAGGTCCTGCTCGTCGCCGCCCGGTGACCTGGCTCGCCGGCGCCCGCCCGGCCCTTCGCCGACTGTCGTGGCCTCGCCGGCCGTATCCTGCGGTCATGACCAAGAGCCGCGAGGACGGTCCGCCCCTCCTGTTCGCCGCGCTCGCGCTCGTCCAGGATGGCGCCACGCTCACCGACCTGGAGGAGCGATTCGCCGCCCAGGGTGCGGACCTTCGCCCCGGCGTGGCCAGGGGGTTGCTCGACGAGCTCGCCTCGCTCGGCCTGGCCCGGGTCGCGCGCGCCGTGCCGACCCGCCGGTACGTGCTGACGAGTCTCGGTCTGCAACTCAACGAGACCGGACTCTCGGGCGAAACGTCTGCCTCGCTCAAGAACCTCGAACGCCTGCGCACCGACCTGCTCTCGACGATGGCCCACGAACTCCGGACCCCGCTGACGGTGGTTCGCACGAGCGCCGGCCTCCTGCTCGACCCCGCGTCCAGCCCGTCGCCCGAGCAACGCTGGACGATGCTCGAAACCATCGAGCGCAACGCCGAGCGCATGCAGCAGCTCGTGAGCGACATCCTCGACCTGTCGCGCTTCCGGACCGGCGCCATCCGGCTCCAGCAGCGGCAGTTCGATCCGGACGACGTCGCCGAGAGCGTCGTGGCCACGATCCGGCCGCTCGCCGTGCAGCGCGGTCAGACGATCGAGCTCCAGGCGGCGCCGCCGGGCAGCAAGGTATTCGGCGATCGCCGGCGCCTGGAACGCGCGCTCCTCAACCTGGTCTCGAACGCGCAACGCTTTGCCCCGGACGGCGGCCGCATCGACGTCCGGGTGACCGTCGCGAAGGACGGCACCACCCGCTGGTCCGTGACCGACGACGGACCCGGGATCTCGCTCGAGGATCAGGCGCGACTGTTCGAGCGCTTCTTCGTCGGCCGGCATGACCGGCACGGGACCCACGAGGGGGTCGGCCTCGGCCTGCCGACGGCGCTCGCGATCGCCCAGGCGCACGGCGGCACCATCGAGGTGCGCAGCCGGCCGGGCGAGGGGAGCAGCTTCACCCTGGCGATCCCCTCCGACGGAGCGTCCGAGGAGGCCTGATGCGCATCCTGGTCGTGGATGACGAGCCCGACGTCGTCGAATCCGTGCGTCTCGGGTTCACGCTCCAGTGGCGCGAGGTCGACGTGCTGGGGGCCGCCGCGGGCGAGGCGGCGCTCGACGTCGTCGAACGGGAACACCCCGACATCGTGCTGCTGGACGTGGGCCTTCCGGACATGGACGGTTTCGAGGTGCTCCGCCAGATCCGCGCGTTCTCCGACGTTCCGATCGTGATGCTGACCGCCCGGGACGACGCGATGGACAAGGTCAAGGGCCTCGAGCTCGGCGCCGACGACTACGTCACCAAGCCATTCAACCATCTCGAGTTGATGGCCCGGGTTCGAGCCGTGCTCCGCCGCCTCGAGATGCCCGCACCGTCGAGCCGCGCCCCGTCATTCCGGTCCGGCGACCTGGAAGTCGACTTCGCCCGGCACGAAGCCCGCCTGCGAGGGGAGCGGCTCGACCTGACGCCGACCGAATACAAGTTGCTGTACCACCTCGTGCGCAACGCCGGGCACGTACTGCAGCACGCGACGCTCCTCGCCAAGGTGTGGGGCCGCGAGTACGTCGACGAGGTCGACTACATCCGTGTCTACGTCCGCCGGCTGCGCGACAAGCTGGGGGACGATCCCGAGGCGCCCCGCTACATCCAGACCGAGCGTGGCCTCGGCTACCGGTTCATCGCGCCGTAGCCGCAGGTTCGTGACCGACGCCCCTTGGCGACGACGGTCGCCGGGTGGACACTCCCCCGGGTACGCGCCAGCGGAGGGTGCGGTGATTCGAAACGGGCGCTCGTCACCGGGGTCGCGCGAGCCACGAGCCGGCACGTCACGCTACGTGCGATGGGCGCGGACAGAGCACAGCGAGGCCACGAGGATCGCGACCATGTTCCTCGCGAGCCCCGTCTTCCTGGTCGCCCTGCCGCTCCTCGTGGCGGGGGCCGGGCCACGCCTCGACCGCCGGCTCGGTCTGCCGCCAGCCACGATCGGACCCGTGAATCGCATCCTCGGCGGGCTGGTCTCGGCGGCGGGGTTCTCGCTCGCCTTCTGGACGATCGATGCGCAGCTGACGCGGGGCCGGGGAACCCCGTTGCCGATGCTGCCCACCCAGGAGCTGCTGTCGGAGGGGCCGTTTCGCCACTGCCGCAACCCGATGACCCTCGGCGCCATCCTCGCCTACCTCGGCATGGCGGTCGCGGTGGGGACGAAGGCCGGCACGGTCGTCGTCCTCGTCCTGGCCGCGTCCCTGGTGGTCTACCTCAAGACCTTCGAGGAAGGGGAGCTGGCCGAGCGCTTTGGCAAGGGCTACCTGGCCTACAAGCGCGACACGCCGTTCATGATCCCGCGGCTTCCCGGAACGCAACGATCGGCCCCCTGATCCGGTCGCGTCGTGTCTGACTTCACGACGCTCCGGGAGGGCTCGCTCCACGCGGCGCTGAAAGCCCGCTACGCGGCCGCCATCGCGGATGCCCGGGTCGAGGCCGTGGTGGACGGCTTCGTCGTCGACGTCGTGGGCCCCGACGAGCTCGTCGAGATCCAGACCGCGAGCTTCGCCTCGGTCCGGCGCAAGCTCGAGCGTCTGGTCGTCGCGCACCGCGTCGTGCTGGTCCATCCGATCCCGATCGAGAAATGGCTCGTGCGCGTCGACGGCGACGGCGCGATCCTGCGGCGCCGCAGATCACCGAAGCGCGGTCTCGCGCTCGACCTGTTCGATGAGCTCGTTCGCGTGCCCGGGCTCATCGCGCACCCCAACTTCCGGATCGAGCTCGCGCTCGTCGCCGAGGAGGAGGTCCGTGGGCCGATTCCCGAGGGCGCACGGTACCGCTATCCGCGCGAGTGGTGGCGACTCGACCGGCGCCTGCTCGAGGTCGTCGAGACGCGACGGATCGACACGCCCGCCGACCTGCTGGGGCTGCTGCCGGCCGGGCTGCCCGAGTCGTTCACCACGGCCGACATCGTCGCGGCGACCGGGCGCTCGAGGCGACTCGCGATGCGGGCCGTGTACTGCCTCGATCGCTGCGGCAGCGTGACGCGACTGGCCCGGCGTGGCCGGCTGCAGGCCTACGGGCGCCTGCCGCCGGACGCGGACACGGGAACCTAGCCGGGTCCGTCGCCGGTGACGGGCACCGGGACCAGCCAGAGGACGGGCTGGGTCGTCACGTCAAGGAGGACGCGCGGCGCGGGTCGGTCGGGCATCCCGGCAGGGTACCCGACTCGACCGGGCAGTCGGGAAGGCCAGAGACCACCTGGCCTGCAGCTGCGGCCGGGCCGCCGAACCGGATCGTCCGGAAGGTGGTCAGCCGGGTCGCCGGGTCGCGCCAGGCGTCACGGGGCAGGCCGGCCTTGCGGCACACGCCTTCGAACGTCTGCGCGGCGTCCCACCCGAACTCGGTCGCGACCTCGGGCAGGAGCAGGCCGCGGCGGCCCTTCCGATCCACGATCACGCCGTCGATCCCAGGCCGGAACGCCGCGACGTCGGCGATCGGCGTGGGCGGACCCAGGACCGAGATCTCGACGTGGATCGCCGGCAGCTCTTCGGCCGTGACCGGCAGGAATCGTGGATCGTCCAGGGCGGCCATGATCGCCGAGGTGACGACCGTGTCGCCGAGCCCGTGAGTCGGCTCGAGGCTGCCCATGCAACCGCGGAGCTCGCCGTCCTCGGTCAGGGTGACGAAGGCCGCCGCGGGTTCGACCTCGGTCGGGATCCGGTCGAGTGCGCGATCGAGGGCCGACACCTCGGTGCTCCGGGTCGCGACCGCGAGGGCGACCTGGACGAGCTCGAGCAACGCCCGCCGGATCTCGGCGCCGACGACGGGCGGTGGCGCCGCGGCGAGCGGCTGGACCGATGACATGACTTCCACCGTGGGTGCTGACGTGAGGCCGGATTCGCCCATCGAGATGCTGGCCGTCGCGGCCGTGCGACGACAGTGCGGGATCACCTGAATCGAAGGGCCGCCCGGCACTGTGCGCCCGCCGCCCCAAGAGGGAGACTGGACGCGAGAGCGATCGATGCCTGCCGTTGTCCGGTCCGAAGCCCAGAGCGTTCCGACCGTCCTTGCCACGTCGATGCCCGACGGCAGCGTCCGGTGCGGCGTCTGCGCCCACCGCTGCCTGGTCCGCCCGGGCCGGTTCGGGATCTGCGGCGTCCGCGAGAACCGGGACGGGCGCCTGGTCAGCCTGGCCTACGGGGCGGTCGTAGCCAGCTGTCTCGACCCGATCGAGAAGAAGCCGCTCTTCCACGTGGCGCCCGGTTCGACGGTCTACTCGATCGCGACCGCCGGTTGCCCGTTCCACTGCACGTTCTGCCAGAACTGGGAGATCGCGCAGGGTCCGCGCCTGGGCCTGGAGCTCGCCACGCGGCAGCTGTCACCGGAGGGGGTCGTGGCCGAGGCGGCGATGCTCGGCGCCGAATCGATCGCGTACACCTACGTCGAGCCGACGGTCTTTCTCGAGTACGCGCTCGACACGGCCAGGCTGGCGCGGCGGGCAGGAATCCGGAACCTGTTCGTCACCGACGGCTACGAGACGCCAGAAGCGGTCGAGCTCCTCGCCCCGGTCCTCGACGCCGCCAACGTCGACCTGAAGGCGTTCGACGACGCCTTCTACCGGAAGGTGTGCGGCGCGCGCCTGGCGCCGGTCCTCGACGCGATCGTGGCCATGCGGAAGGCGGGCATCTGGCTGGAGCTGACGACGCTGGTGATCCCCGGCCACAACGACGACGACGGCCAGCTCCGCGCGCTCACCGGGTGGATCGTCGAGACGCTCGGCCCGGAGACGCCGTGGCATGTCAGCCGCTTCTTCCCGAACCACCGGATGCTCGACGTGCCTTCGACGCCCGTCGCGACGCTGCGGCGGGCCGCGGACACCGGGCGGGCGGCGGGGCTGGCCCACGTCTACGTCGGCAATGCGCCCGAGCTCGGGCTCGAGGACACCTCGTGCGCGGGCTGCGGGCGGCTGCTCGTGGAGCGGCGCGGCTACCGCGTGCGATCGCACCTCACGCCCGCCGGGACGTGTGCCGGCTGCGGCCGGCGACTTGCCGGCGTCGGCCTGGCGCACCCTGTCGGGTCCGCCCGCCGGGCGCTGCCGTGCGGCTGACGTGGCGGCGATGAAGCGCCTCTCGTTCGATGCCGACGTCCGACGCCCGTCCGTCGCGGGCGCCTTCTATCCGGCCGAGCCGGGCCGGCTGGTCGCATTGGTCGAGGCGCTCCTGGCCGAGGCGGAGCGATGGCGCGCGACGGCCGCCCCGGTCGACGGCCGGATCATCGGAATCCTCGTCCCGCATGCCGGGCTCGAGTACTCGGGCGCCGTCGCGGCGGCGGGCTGGGGTCTGCTCGAAAGATTGCGGCGCGAGGCGACGCCGCCCGTCGTGGTCATCCTCGGGACGAGCCATGGGGCGGGGTGGCTCGACGGGGTCGCCGCCTGGGAGACGGGGGCGTGGCGAACGCCGCTCGGCGACGTCGAGGTGGACGCCGACCTCAGCCGCGAGATCGTGGATCTCGGGCCGCCGTTCACGATCGACCGTGCGGCACATCTCGGCGAGCATTCGATCGAGGTCCAGCTGCCGTTCCTCCAGGCGGGCGGCTCGATTGGGCGGATCGTGCCGCTCTCGGTCGCGACC
>JACQEF010000298.1 GCA_016200745.1 Chloroflexota bacterium
CGTGGCCGGCGAGCTGCCGGCGGACGTCGCGGAGCAGCTCGGTGCTCGCGATCCCGGCCGGCGTCCTGGCGTCGGCTGGGAACAGGCGCCCGAGATCGCCGAGACCGGCCGCGCCCAGCAGGGCGTCCGCTACGGCATGGAGCGCGACGTCGCCGTCGGAGTGCCCATGGAGCCGCGGCGCGGCGGGGATCTCGACGCCGCCCAGGGCGAGCGGCATGCCCGGTCCGAACGGGTGGCTGTCGTGCCCGATCCCGATCCGTCCGGTGCCTGTCCCGCCGAGGACCTCGGCAACCCGCCGCAGGTCGGCGGGGATGGTGACCTTGAGGTTGTCGGGGTCGCCCGGCACGACGCGGACCGCCACGCCGAAGGCCTCGAGCAAGGCGGCTTCGTCCGTCCAGGTCTCCGGTGCGGCGGCCGGGTAGCGGCGGTACGCCTCTCGCAGGAGGTTCCGTCGGACGCCCTGCGGCGTCTGGGCCGCCGCGAGCCCGCGACGATCGACCGTCGCGCCGACGCGGTCGCCGTCGATCCGCTTGAGGGTCTCCGCCACCGGCACGACCGGGATGGCGGCGCCGTGGCGAGCGGTCGCGGATGCCACCGCGCCGATGAGCTCGGGGCGGACGAGCGGCCGGGCGCCGTCGTGGACGAGCACCGGGCCGTGCTCGTCGACGCCGAGCCGATCGAAGGCGATGAAGCCGGCGTGGACGGATTCCTGCCGGCGGTCGCCGCCGCCGACCACGTCGACGACCTTGTCCGGCAGCCACGCGGCCGCGGCGATCTCGGCCTGCCGCTCCGGTGCCGTGACGACGACGAGCCGCTCGATCTCGGGGGCGGCGGCCAGGGCCGCCAGCGTCCAGGCCAGAAGCGGCCGCCCGCCGATCCCGGCGGCCAGCTTGTCGGCGCCGTCCATCCGGCTGGACCGCCCCGCAGCGACGACGATTCCGTCGGCGCGGACCGTGGCGGGGGCTGGCTCGGTGTCGCCGGCGGCGTCCGGCACGTCCATGCTCAATCGAGCCGCGGCTGGGCGAAGATCATTCGACCGGCCACCGTCTGGAGCACCCGTGTCACCGCGACGTCGAGGTCGTGATCGATGTGGCGGGCCCCGCCTTCGACCACGATCATCGTGCCGTCATCGAGGAAGCCGACGCCCTGGCCGGCCTCCTTGCCCTCCTGGATCACGCGGACCCGCAGCTCCTCACCGGGCAGGACCGCCGGCTTGACCGCGTTGGCAAGCGAGTTGATGTTCATGACCCGGACGCCCTGGAGCTCGGCGACGCGGTTGAGGTTGAAGTCGTTGGTCAGGATCACCCGGCTCCGGGCGCGCGCCAGGGCGACCAGCTTGGCGTCGACTTCGGTCACCTCGGGCACGTCGTCCTCCACGATCTCGACCGGCGTCGCGGGCTCTTTCTGCATCCGGTTGAGGATCTCGAGGCCGCGCCGGCCGCGGTTGCGGCGCAGGGCGTCGGAGCTGTCGGCGATGTGCTGGAGCTCATCGAGCACGAACCGCGGGATCACCAGCGTGCCGTAGATGAACCCGGACTCCACGATCTCGGCGATCCGGCCGTCGATGATCGCGCTGGTGTCCACGACGATGCGGGGGTCGCCCTGGATCGGTCCATGCTGCCCCTCCGACGGCGGGCGCCGCACCAGGCCAACGGCCTCGGCGGCCACCAGCAGGTCACGGCGTTTGGCCACGGTCAGGCCGACCATGCCAAGACCGAGGAAGATCGAGACGCCGAGCGGCAGCCAGGTCCCGAACGGGGGCGCCAGCCCGGACAGCGGGAACCCGAGGAGCAACCCCATCAGGAGGCCGAGCAGGAGCCCCACGACCGCGGTGACGAACTCGGCGGTGGAGAGCGCCTCGACCTGCCGGATGAGCCACCCCGTGGGAACCACGGTCAGGTACGGGAAGATCGCGAACCCGACCACGATCCAGGCCACGACCCAGGCGGCGAGGAGCGCGCCGGCGTAGTCGCTCCCGCGAAAGAGGCCCTCCCCGGATGCCGAGATCGCGAGACCGACGACGCTGCCGAGCGCGGCCCCCAGGAGACGGATGTAACGGATCAAGGTGTCCTCGGCGAATCTGCCGACGCAGCCGGCTTGCCCGGGTCGCGAGCGACCCGCCGGTCAGTCAGCCTAGCATCGCCGGCACCGCCCCGCCATGAGGAGCCGGCGCCCGGTCCGCGAGCGCGATCTTGATGGCATCGGCCAGGGTCTCGACCGTCACGACGTCGAGTCCGCCGATCGTCGCGAGCGCCGTCCCGGGCGCGGGTCGCGGCACCAGCGCCCGCGTGAACCCGAGTCGCGCGGCCTCGCGGAGGCGGCGCTCCAGCCCGACGACACCGCGGAGCTCGCCGAGCAATCCGACCTCGCCGATGGCGACACTCCCTGGGGCGATCGCCCGATCGCGGAGCGACGAGGCCAGGGCCAGGGCCAGCGGCAGGTCGAGACCGGGTTCCATGACCGCCAGTCCGCCCGCCAGGTTGGCGTAGACGTCGTGGCTGCCAAGCCCGAGACCCGCCCGGCGGCCGAGCACCGCGATGATGAGGCTCAATCGGTTGGGATCCAGGCCGCTTGCCTTGCGTGCCGGCGTACCGTAGGTGGACGCGCTGGTCAGCGCCTGGACCTCGACCAGGATGGGGCGGCTGCCTTCCAGGGTCGGCGCGACCACGCTGCCGGGTGCCGAACCTGCGTGCCCGTGGAGGAACGCCCGGGCCGGGTCGGCGACCTCGACGAGACCGCGGTCCTCCATCTCGAACACGCCGATCTCGTCGGTCGAGCCGAACCGGTTCTTGGTCGCCAGCAGCAGGCGCAGCGCCGCGAACCGCTCGCCCTCGAGGCTGATCACGGCATCGACCAGGTGCTCGAGCGTCTTGGGTCCGGCGATCGCGCCGTCCTTGGTCACATGGCCCACGAGGATCACCGCGATCCCGTCGCCCTTGGCCAGCTCCATCAGGCGCAGCGCCGATTCGCGAACCTGGCCGACGCTGCCGGCGGCGCCCTCCAGCTCTTCGAGCGTCGCAGTCTGGATCGAGTCGACGATGACCAGGGCCGGGCGCTCCGCTCGTGCCACCTCCACGATCCGCCCGACGTCGTGCTCGGCCAGGACCCTGACGCGCTCGCCTGGTTCTCCGGTCAGCAGGCCGAGCCGCCCGGCACGCAACCGGACCTGGGCTGGGGATTCCTCTCCGGTCGCGTACAGGACGCCGGCGACGCCGTGGGCGGCCCGCGTCAGCCCGGCGGCTGCCTGGAGGAGCAGCGTCGACTTGCCGATCCCCGGTTCGCCACCGACCAGGACGAGCGAGCCGGGCACGAGCCCGCCGCCGAGCACGCGATCGAGCTCGTCGATCCCGAGCGGGAGCCGCGGCAGGTCGACGTCGGCGATCTGGGCCAGCCCGGCCGCCTGCGCGCTTCCCTCGCCCTGCCCCGGCGCCGCGCTCCGTGGCCGCGACGGGTCGCGCACGATCGTCTCGACCAGGCTGTTCCATTCACCGCAATTGCGGCACTGACCCTCCCAGCGCAGGAACGATTCCGCGCAGCGCTGGCAGATGAAGCGGCTCTGGGGCCGCGCCATGCCTAGACCGCCGGTTGGGCGGGGCGCCTCACCGAGCCTCGACCGGTGTGCGCGGCTGCTCGGCGAGCCGGATGTCCAGCCCGGCCTCGGGGTCCTTGTCGACGACGATCGTCGAACCGGGCTCGTACTTGCCGAGCAGGAGGTGCTCCGCGAGGACGTCCTCGACCATGTTCTGGATCACCCGGCGAAGCGGTCGTGCGCCGTACGCCACGTCGAAGCCGATCTTGATGATGTGCTCCTTGGCGGCCTGCGTGACCTCGAGCTGCATCTGCTGGGCGCGGAGCTGGTCGCGCACCCGCGACAGCATCAGGTCGACGATCTGGGCGATCTCCTCCACCGTCAGCGAGCGGAAGACGACGGTCGCGTCGATCCGGTTGAGGAACTCCGGGCGGAAGTTCTGCTTCAGCTCGGCGGCGACCTTCTCCTTCATCAGCTCGTAGGAACTCTCGGCGCGCGCCGCGTCGGTGGCGCCCTGCGGCCGGAACCCCAGGCTGGAATTCGTCTGGAGCTGCTTGGCGCCGAGGTTCGAGGTCATGATGATGATGCAGTTGCGGAAGTCGACCCGCCGGCCCTTGGCGTCCGACAGGTGTCCGTCCTCCAGGATCTGGAGGAGGATGTTGAAGACCTCCGGATGCGCCTTCTCGACCTCGTCGAGCAGGACCACCGCGTAGCTCTTGCGGCGGACGGCCTCGGTCAGCTGCCCACCCTCGTCGAAGCCGACGTAGCCGGGAGGCGCGCCCACGAGCCGGCTGACGTTGTGCCGCTCCATGAACTCGCTCATGTCGATCTTGATCAGCGCGTCCTCGCTGCCGAACATGAACTCGGCGAGCGCCCTGGCGAGCTCGGTCTTGCCCACCCCGGTCGGGCCGAGGAAGATGAACGACCCGATCGGCCGCTTGGGGTCCTTGAGGCCCGCTCGCGCGCGGCGGACCGCCTTCGACACGATGCCGATGGCCTCGTCCTGGCCGATGACGCGGTTGTGGAGCGCTTCCTCCATGTGCAGGAGCCGCTGGGATTCCTCCTGGGCGATCCTGGTGACCGGGATGCCCGTCCACATGGCCACGACCTGGGCGATCTCCTCCTCGTCGACGGTCGGCTGGTCGGCAGAGATCTGCGACTGCCATTCGGTACGCAGCGCATCGGCCGATTCGCGCGCCGTCGCCTCGGCTTCGCGCAGGGTGGCGGCCTCCTCGTACTCCTGGTTGTTGATCGCGGCGTCC
>JACQEF010000299.1 GCA_016200745.1 Chloroflexota bacterium
GTCGCCGTCGCCGACCGCGATGGCGTGCGCGGCCGAGTTGATCGCCTGGAGCCCGCTCCCGCACAGGCGGTTCACGGTCAGCCCTCCCGCTTCGACCGGCAGACCGGCCAGCAGCAGTGCCATCCGGGCGACATTGCGGTTGTCCTCCCCCGCCTGGTTCGCGCAACCGAGAATCACGTCCTCGATGAGCGACGGCTCGATCCCGGATCGATCGACCACCGCCCGGAGGACGGCCGCGGCCAGGTCGTCCGGTCGGACGCTCGCCAGGGCCCCGCCATAGCGACCGACCGGCGTGCGGACCGCCTCGATGATCCAGGCCTCGCGGAGTGCTCGATGGGGATCGCGACTCATGGGTCGATTGTAGGCGCGGCGGCCCGTTCGAACGGCCCGGCCGGGTGCCCGGCCCCCAGGCGCATCGCGACGTCGATCTCCCGCTCGGTGGCAACCCCTTCGCGGGCGACGAGCCGCGCCTCGGCCGCGATCGCCCGCAGGATCCGGTCGCGGATCTCCGTCGCGCCCAGCGTCGTCGGTCCACCGGCGAACGCCGGATCGACGGCCCCTCGGCCCGCGTCGCCATAGCGGTAGAACCCACTGCCGGTCTTGCGCCCCAGACGGCCCTCGGCGACGAGCCGTTCCGGCAGCGTCGACGGGCGCAGCCGATCCGGGCGACCGAGGCCCTCCCAGATGCCGCGGGCCGCGGCCAGGTTGACGTCGAGGCCGGCGAGATCGATCAGCTCGAACGGTCCGAGCGGAAACCCGGCCTCCCGGAGCGCGGCGTCGATCGCCTCGACCGAGGCGACCCCGGCTTCGACCATCCGGAGCGCCTCGAGGGTGAACGGGCGATTGATCCGGTTGACGATGAAGCCCGGCGAATCCGCGCAGCGCACCGGGGTCTTGCCCCAGGCCGTCATGAGGGCGACCGCCCACTCGACGATCGCCGGGGCCGTCCGCTCGGCCGCCACGACCTCGACCAGCGCCATCACCGGCGCGGGATTGAAGAAGTGCAGCCCGAGGACGCGCTCGGGTCGCACGGTCGCTGCCGCGATCGATCCCACCGACAGCGCGCTGGTATTGGTCGCCAGGATGACCTCGGGGCCGGTCGCCGCGTCGAGCGCCCGGAAGATCGCCCGCTTCAGGTCGGGGTCCTCGAGCGCCGCCTCGATGACGACCTCCGCCTCCGCCCCGACCGCGTCGAGGGTGTGTGCGTCGCGCAGCCCGCCCAGCCGCCCGGCGACCCAGTCGTCGATGCTGTCGGCGTCGAGGTCCAGGCGGGCCGCCCGGCGCGCGAGCCCCTCGCCGATCCTCGCGCGGCCCCGCGCGATGGCCGCCTCGTCGACGTCGTGCAGCACGACCTCGTGCCCGTTCTCGAGGGCGAGCTGGGCGATCCCCGCGCCCATCGTGCCCGCCCCGACGACGCCGACGACCGGCCGCTCCAGGCCCACCCCGCGTCAGACCGGCTTGAAGGCTTCGAACGGCTGGCGACACGCCGTGCAGTGGTAGATCGCCCGGCATTGCGTCGGCCCGAAGGCGCTCTCGAGGACCGTCCGTACCGAGCCGCAGTGGGGACACGGCTGCGGGGCCCCCAGCTGGACCCTGACCGGTGCGCCGAGGACCACCGCACCGGGCGGCGCAAACCCGGCCGCCCGGAGCTTCCGGCGGCCGGCGTCCGTGATCCGGTCCGACGTCCACGGGACGCGGTACTCGAACCGGACGTCGAGCCGCCGGTGGAAGTCACCCAGCCTGGTCTCCACCGCCGAGCGGATCAGCTCGAGCGCCGGACACCCGACGAACGTCGGCAGCAGGACGACGCGGATCGCGTCCGCGGCCACGTCGACCTCCTCGACCAACCCGAGATCGACGATCGACACGACCGGAATCTCGGGGTCGGCCACCTCCGCCAGCGCCCCGCGAACGGCCCGCTCGTTCACCGCCCGGACCGCGGCCGCCCTCACCAGGCCACCCCGGGCTCGCTCCGCCGGACCGACGTGAACTCGCCCCAGAGCCAGCGAAAGGGAGCGCCGTGATCCAGCCGGCCCCGTTCGGGCTGCGTCGCCGGCGGCGGCATCGGCAGGCCGAGATCGGCCAGGGCCGGGCCGATGGCCGCACGCCATCGCCGCTCGAGCTCGGGCATTCGCGCGGCCAGGATCCCGGCGTCGACCAGCGCCGCCTCCTCGGGGAGCGGCGTGAACACCGTAGCGGCGTCGGACTGGAGGGTCCGCATCGCGACCAGGAGGCGTGTTCGTGCCTCTCCGCCGCCGCGCGCGAGGCGTGTCAGCCAGGCCTCGGCGTGCATCCGGTGATAACGCTCCTCGCGTACCAGCTTGCCGACCAGGTCGGACAGCGGCGGCCAGCTGCCGCCGGCGAGCGCTTCGAGCCGGACGGCATCGGCGCTGTCGTAGAGGAAGCGCCGCGCGATCGTCATCGCCCAGTCGCCCCGGCCGTGGTCGAGCAGGCGGCAGTGCCGGTACGCGCCTGGGGGCCGGTCGTAGGCCAGCGCGTCCGGGTCCTCCCCTAGCAGGCCGCCGAGCAGCCCGTAGAGCGCGGCGGCATGGCCCAGCTCGTCCTGCGCGAGCGAGCTCATCGCGACGTCCTCCTCCAGGATCGGGGCGATCCCGGTCCATTCGGAGTCGCTGAAACCGATGACGAACTCGTCGTCGGCCATCGAACGGAGCAACTCGCCGAGCGCCACGACGGGCGGGGCTGCGACGGTCATCCGGGCCGGCTCCGGCTCGACGACCTGGCCTTCGGCTTCGGTGCGCCGGAACGTTCGCGGGCCTCGGCGAGCTTGTCGCGCATCACGTAGCCGCCGGGCTTCTTGTAGGAGCGGTCGAGCGGCGGCTGGAGAAGGTCCGGGTCGGCCAGGTCCACGATGTCGCCACGCCGGACGACCCACAGCCGCACGCTCTCCTGGCGCCGGCCGA
>JACQEF010000300.1 GCA_016200745.1 Chloroflexota bacterium
CCAGGCCCGCCACCCCGCCGACGATTCGCGGGTGAAGCTGTGCACGGTCTGTGGTGACGTCACCAGCCGCGCTGGTGGCCGCTGCACTGACCACGCTCGTCAGTCCAACCGCAGCCGGCACAACGCCCTCTACAGCACGCGGGCCTGGCAACGCCTCAGCGCCCGCGTGCTTCGGGCCTGGCGTGGTGAGCACGGCGACTGGTGCCCTGGCTACCAGCGCCCCGCCCACCCAGCCGCCGATCTGACGGTCGACCACGTCGTTCCGCTCGCCGCGGGCGGTGCGCCGTTCGACGTCGGCAACACCGCCGTGCTGTGCCGCTCGTGCAACTCGACGAAGGGTGCGTCGATCCCTCACCTGTCGGGACGATTGAAGGCGTCCTCAATCTCCGCGCATGCAGAGGGTCACCTCGTCGGCCAGAACGAGTGAACGAATCGGCCGAGCGTGAATGCATGTTGATTGACTTGTGGCACCAGGACGAGGACCATTCGCCCACCTAGTAGTGAGGTGGAGATGCGCGTCTTGTTCGCACTGACCGCGTCGGGTGCCGCTTCGATCGCCTCAGTAGTCGCGAGCCTCGACGGCCATGCCGACTTCGTCCCGTTCTATGTCGCGCTGGCGTTCTGCGCAGCGAGCGCGGCGGCCGCAGCAGCGAACGAGCCGGTCGTGGGGATCCGACGCCGCGTCGTCCAGCTGGCCGCAGGGGTCTGGGTTGTGGCTGCTGTCTGGGTGGGCGTGCTTCTCGTCATGGCGAACACGGTCTGGCAGTCGTCCAGCCCGCCGCCGACGCCGGAGCAGTCGTTCTTGGGGGTACCCGCAACGGGCTACTACCTCCTCGCGCTCTACGGTGGGGCGCTCCTCATGCTGCTGGCAGGCCTGCCGGGTGCGCGCGGTCGAGATCGCTCTGTCGGATTTCGATCCCCCGAGCATTCGGACGGCGCTCTACGGGATCCTGCCTGATCGGGTTCAACACAGGGTCGGCGCGGAGTCTGTCGAACAGGTAGCCGACCGCGGCGACTTCGGGCCAGGCCCGGGCGCTCTACGCGCCCCCTCGTGCTGCGACAGGTGTCTCCTCCCGCGGGCCTAGCACCACGGGCGAATAGACGGCGGGAGCGCCCGCGGGGACGCTTCGCTGGTGAAGTTGCAGACGGTCCGTGGTGCCCTCGCCCGCCACGCTGGTCGTTGCTGCACCGGGGGCGGGGTAGCCCATACGGCGACGCACGTCCCCGCTGACTGCGCCCCGCGACTGTGTTTCCTCGGCGGAGTTTCCCGATTCTTGTCGGAATTTCGCCAGGACGCGATCCGTGAGCGCTGACGTGCTTGAGGCGATGGCCGCGTGCGCGACGCTCGCCCTACGCGCGAGCCTCGCCCCGTCGCGCCACTGCCAGGCCTGCGGCACGCTGCTCCCGTACCTCGCTGGGCGAGGCCGGCCGCGCCGGTGGTGCGAACTCCACCATCCCCGTCCGTTTCGTCTTCGCCCGCGGGCGCCACAGGGGAGCGGAGTGCGCGCCGCAACAGGCCCGGGACGCGTACGCGCCGAGATGTAGCCGTGCGACCTCACCCGGGCCCGCACATGGGCGCCCACCTCGGCCCACGTTCCGCGGTGAGTCGACGAATGGCCACCAACCCCACCGGACGAGTGAGGGCCCAGGTGCGGCCCATCTGAACCGCCGCCCCGAAGTGATCACTCGCCGGCGTAAGTCGGGGCGACCTCCAGAACCAGCTTCCGCTGCTCGCTGTCCAGGCCGACGACGACCACCTCGAGGGTGGAGCCAACCGCCGGCGCAGCGTCCAGATCGACGGCGTCTGGCCAGCTGATCACGCCGAGCAGGCGGTCGAAGACGGTGACGCGGATACCGTCCTCGGCCACCTTCACGACGCTCCCCGATAGCCGTGCACCTACTGGCGGAAGCCCGACGCCGTCCAACCAGGGGTGCGGATCTCGGAGCGTCAGTGAGACGCGACGCTTCTCCGCATCGATGCTCAGGACGCGCGCGACGACGGACGATCCCTCGGCGACCTGGGCGCGGACGCCGTCATTTCCGGCTCGCGGCTCCACGGGCCGAGGAAGCTCGGTGTAGTGAATGAGTCCATCCACGCCTGCTGAGAGCTCCACGAATGCGCCGAAGTTGACGACGCCCGTGACGACGCCCGCCACTCTGCCGCCAACGGTCAGGCCAGCGAGTCGAGCTGGCATCGGATCTTCGGTCAGCTGTCGGAACGACAAGTTCACCCGACGCCGGTCGTGGTCGATCCTAGTGATCTTGGCCGGATGCTGCGACCCGATCACCAGGTCAGCCGGGTCTATCTCTCCGGTCCACGACAGCTCGCTCCGATGAACCAGACCCGTCAGGCCTCGGAACGTCACGAATGCGCCCATAGGAGCAACGGACGTCACGACCGTGTCGACGACGTCGCCCTCCGCAATACCTGCGAGCTGGCGATCAAGGGTCTCGTTCGCGGCGAACCGCCGAGACAGCGTGAGCTGGCCTCGGTCCGGCCGGATTTCGGTGATCTCAACCTCGAGTCGGTCCCCGATGTGATACTCCTCGCCGCCGATTCCGTGGATCGGGTGGTCGAGCTCAGCCACCCGGATGAGGCCCTCGATCGGACCAACGGCGGCGAACAGCCCGAAGTCCGTGATGTCCGTGACGACGCATTCCACGTGCTGGCCGACGACGAGCGATTCCATCTGTTCGGCGATGTCGTGCGCGTTCTTGCGCGTCAACCGGACCAACGCGAGGTCAGCGTCGACGGCCAGCACGAAGACCTCGACCTCAGCCCCCACCTTCTGCTCGAGGGCCACGTGGCCAGGGTCCTGCGACACGGGCAAGAACGACGCGACAAAGCCGAGGTCAAGGAAGGTCCCACCGGCAGCGTGACCAGTCACGCGTCCGGTGAGAGGGTCGCCGACGGCGAGCCGCGCAACGACCTCGCGCGCGGCAACGGCGCGAGCAGAGACCCGCAGCCGGCCGAATCGCGTGTCGTTCGAGGTGACCAGAACCTCGAAGGAGCCGCCGACGACCGGCTCGATCGCCTCGCCCGCAGGATCCCGACTGAACTCCGCACGATGGAGGAACGCGTCCGCGTGCGCCTCGATGTCGACGAAGGCGCCGTCCTCGGTGACCTTCCGGACGCGGCACACCCGAACGTCCCCGACCCGCACGCCATCCCAGTCATCGGCGTCCTGGTCGGAGGCCGAAGCGACCTCACCCGGTTTGACCAATGCTCGGGCAAGACAGAGATCGTGGATCACGAGACCCGTGCCCCCCACGCCCAGCGCGGCGAGAAGGGCACCGGCGGCTGACACCCGGTCGCCGTCCGCCCGGATCAGATGGACGGCCGCCGCGAGGATCGCCCTCGGAAAGGCGGCCCACTTGTCGGGATGCTTCTCGGGTGCGCTCCGGGGGACCAGGAACGGCTCGACCTGCAGGTTCAGATCGGCCTCGAGGGGCGAGTCGGCAAGCCAGCCATAGCGACGCCACCAGAGGCGGCCGATCTCGCCCGCCTCCTTCTCGGCGATGAGCCAGTCGAACATCGCCACCGGCCATGCGTCCGTCGAGAAGACCTCCCGTGGGATGAGGCCCATCGCAACGCGAACCATTCGCAGCTGGGCGGCTGGCATCCCCAAGACGTTCTGAGCAACGCCTACCTGCGGCTTCAGGTCTCCGGGCGGGCGCCAGCCGAGGTACTGCTCGCACCGGTCACCCGCCTCCGTCACGCCAGCGTCGGCTGCGGCGATATCCACGTACGCTGCGACAGGCGGGCAGATCTGCCAGAGCGATCGCACGCTCTGCGCCGCGTGCCCGAGGCCGGTCCACTCCACGCCCTCCGCAAGGGTGTGGATGAACAGGCGGAGGGCAGTGTCGCGGTTGAGCGCCTCGTCCTCGACGCGCCGCGCGAACTGCCGGATGAACACGACCTCATTCCGCGCGGCCACTCTGGCCAGGAGCCGGGTTCCACGCGACACGTCGCCAGTCTCGTCCTCGAGGCGCGCGATCAAGCCATCAAACGCCAGCTCGGCGACGTCGTCGGGAGTGTCATTCGCCAGCGTCTCTGGCTCGCTAGGTCCAAGCAGCGCGAGCTCCAGGACGTCCGACGCGACGCGGAGGTCGAGATGCAGATTGCGGTCCAGTGCCGCCGCTTGCGTACCGATGAGGACATCGCCGGTACTCGGGCTGCCGCCGCAGGGTCGCCGTGCCGATGTCCAGCCGTCGTCGACGAAGACCTGGACGCGGTACTCGCCAGGGGGGAGCTGGGCATCCGACACCTCGATCATGGGCTCGGCCCCGTCCTCCAGCGCCACTTCGAGGGCCTGTTCCCACGGCCGCTGCAGCGACCAGAAGCGAACGACGCGGTTGCGCAGCACTCGCCCCTGAGCAAACGAGACCACGGTCCGCGAGGGGTCGCCGTCCTGCGGCTCGGCGGTGAACGCCGATGCGCCGACGTCGGCAGCGATCTCGGCCACCTGCGCCGACCGTCCGTCCGCGAGCAGTCGCAGGCTCAGCGCCGGCGCATCCTGGATCCGGACTGCGTCACGAAACTCGCCAAGTGCGAATGCCCACCGACCCCCGGCCTCCGACGCCGCCACATACGAAGTCCTCTGGATCGGCCACTCGGCCCAGAGCTCCAGCGCCAGCGAGACGCCAGCCCGGTGCGTGGCGACAAGCAGCGATTCCGCCTCGCCCGCTTCAATGGCATCGCGCTCGATTCTGATCGGGCTCGACTGGAGAACCGGCACGGCATCGTGTCGCCGGATACCCCACTGCACGCGCGGGAGCTGGACCCGCAGGGCAAGGGACGCCACGCCCGACACGATGGCGACCGGCAGCTCCGTGCCCTCCGGGGGCACGGGCACCCGGAGAGCTCGTTCGTGGGACTCACCGACCGCGGCTGGCGGTTCAACCTCGATCTCGACGAAGGCCGCACGACCGTCGCCGGGCAGGAGCAGGTGCGCGGGCGTGGCCACCCGGAGTCCGGGCACGACGCAGAAGCGCTGTCGGAGGTCTGAGCCCAACGGCCCGCGAAGGGTGAGGTCGAATGATCCGAACGGCGTGTCCGTGGGCAGCGGCAGGACCACCATCTCGTCGTCGTCGCGCCCGAGTTCGGCGGCCGTGGTTGCGATCTCGACCCCCGTGCCGGCGAGCTGAATGACCCAGCGGTCGTCGTCGAAACCTGGAACGAGCGGCAGCCGAAGTCGGGGCGTCGCGGCATACACCGATTCGCCGCCCTCGGCCACCACGTCGGCCACCGGCTCGCCCACGAGGGCGGCCCGATCGCTCGGCCGGATGACACGGAGCCAGGTTTCGGCACCGTCGGCACCCGTGTCGCCAGATCGAACCTGGATGGCCCGCACCCCGTTGAGGTCGATGTGGCGAGCAACGAAGCCTTGCCAGGCGCCAGACGGCGTGGGCAGCTCGGCCAGGACGCGGGCAGGCTGCTCCGAGCCTGAGCGCCCATGAAACACCAGCTGCGTGTCCGCGGGCATGAGCATCCAGAGGTCCGGCAGAGCGATTGGCTGCGTGTCCGGCACGTAAAGGCCAGTTGCGGGGTCGAAGCACACAACAGCGGAGTCCCGCAGCACCTCGTAGGCGTAGGTGCGGTGCTCGCCGCCGTTATCGAACTCGATCTCCCATGTTGGTCCGGGTGGCAGTGGCAGCGATTGCTGGTCGAGCAACGAGGCAGCAAGCAGGCGTGCGGTCTGGGCCGCGGCGACGCGCCACGATGCATCGCGGAATCGAGAGCCGACGGCCGGTAGCTCCGCCGTAGGGCCGGCGCCTGACCACGGGTCGAAGTGCACGACCGGCCGCGGCAGCCTGACGGCGCCCTTCGCTCCGCTCGTGCCTGGCGTCGCGAACCTCCACACGGCATACGTCGCGACGATGTGCTCGGGCAGACCGAATGCAGCCGCGTTGCTGCGGCCGCCGACCTCTGATGGCGGGAGCGAGACGAGGTCGATGGTGCGGTCGAGGAAGTCGAGGGCGACCGATCCCCCGTAGAGCAGGAAGCGCCGGACGGGCTCATCGATCCCGGTGAAGGCCGTGCGCTGGGTACGCCACAAGCTCACCAGATCGTCCGCTCGAGCGCCTGCGTTTCGCCGCAAGGTGTCGATTACCAGGCGCAGGTAGTCATGCGCCGAGAACTTGGGGATCCCCCCGTGCGCTAGGATGCGCGTGAGGTAGCGGTGCCCGAGGTCA
>JACQEF010000301.1 GCA_016200745.1 Chloroflexota bacterium
GCCTGGGACATCATCGCCGACCAGGCTCCGGTGGAGGTCGTGCTCCGCTTCGCCGCGCGCGTGGCGAGCCGGGTCCTCGAGGCCACCTGGCACGCGACCCAGGCGGTGGCGACCGAGCCGGACGGGTCGCTGCGCTGGAGCGCGACGGTCTCCGGCACGATCGAGATCCGCTTGTGGATCCTGTCGTGGGGCGACGACGTGGAGGTCGTGTCGCCACCCGAACTCCGCGACGACGTCGCCGCGACGCTGCGACGTGCGGCCGGCAGGTACGCCGGCACGTACGAGGACACCCGATCGTGAGATGGCGGATCGCCCTGCTGGTCATCGCGCTGCTGGCGGTGAGCGCGATCCCGGCGAACACCGCCACGACGCCCGCCACCGACCCGGGATATCGGCTGATGGCCTCGGTCAACCAGGCCAGGGAGGCCCGTGGGCTCGTGCCCCTGCGCTCCGATCCGCGGCTCTGGTCGCTCGCGGCCGAACGGGCGGGTCGCCTCGCGACCAGCGGCGCGCTGAGCCACGCCGCCCCCGGCCCGCTGGACCAGGAACTGGACGCCCGGGGCGTGCGCTGGTTCGGCTACGGCGAGGTCATCGGATATGCCTCGGGGTCCGCGGGGATCGCGCAACGCACGATCCTGCAGCTGTGGTTGGCGAGCCCCGACCACTGGCCGCTGCTGATGAGCGCCCGCTACAACTACCTCGGCATCGGTTTCGCCTATCGATCCGATTCCGGGGTCACCTTCGTGTCCGTCGTCCTGACCGAATCGCCGGATCGGACCGGGGCACGGGCGGCCGTCACCGGAGCGCTCGTGTCGGACAACGACATCCGCTGGTCGTGGAGCGGGGCGGACGTTCCGCTGCAGACGCACACGGCCGGCCTGCGCGACTTCACGCTCCAGCTCCGCCAGGATCGGGGGGCGTGGGCAACGATCGCGACCGCGGTGACGGCCACCGCGCGATTGACGGTGAACCGGGTTCGCGGGCACTGGTACGGCCTGCGCGTTCGCGCCCGCGACCGGGCCGGGAACATCGGTCCGTGGTCGCGCGAACGACGCGTCTGGCTGCCGTGACGTCGATGTCGCGACGGCATCCGTTCGCGGCGGTCAACCTGATCAGCGACCCGATCCACGGGTACGTGGAGCTGACCAAACGCCTGACGCCGGCACAGGCGACCATCGCCGGCCTGGCCGAGGAGGCCGTGGCCGAGGAGGATCTCCTCGATACCGCCTGGCTCCAGCGGCTGCGCCGGATCAGCCAGCTCCAGAGCGCCCGCTGGGTATTCCCGACGGCCGAGCATTCGCGCTTCACCCACGGCCTTGGCGTGATGCACGAGGCCGGCCTGTGGGCCCGCTCGCTCTACCCGAGCCTGCGCGGATCCCTGACGGCGGCCGGCGAGCCCTGCCCGTCCGAGGGCCTCGTGGTCGAGACGCTCCGGATGGCCGGGCTCCTCCATGACGTGGGGCACGGGCCATTCGCGCACTTCTTCGACGACCACGTCCTCGCCCAGTACCCGGCGCCGTCGGATCCTCGCCGCCCGGCGGGCAAGCGCCTGACCCACGAAGATCTCTCGCAGCGGATCATCGAGGACGAGCTGGGATCGACGATCCGGGGGTTGCGCCGCGCCCCGGGTGCCGATCCCGACCGCGACGCCCTAAGACCGGACGAGGCGATCGATCCCGCCTGGGTCTCGTACCTGATCGCCAAGCCGGCCCTCGCCGACCCGGCCAAGCCGCGCTGGGTCCGCTGGCTCCAGCCGCTCCTGTCGGGCGTCTTCACCGTCGACAACCTGGACTACGTCCGCCGCGACGCGTACCTGACGGGCGTCGCCGTGGGGCCGGTCGACGTGGAGCGGTTGCGACGCTACACGTTCGTGTCGGAGCAGGGCCTGACGATCTACGAGCCCGGGCTCGCCGCGCTCGAGATGTTCCTGACGGCGCGCCGGTTCATGTACCAGCAGGTCTACTTCCACCGGACCGTGCGGGCGATCGACCTCGACCTCGCGGACGTGTTCGGCGAATCCGTCCGGGCGATCTTCGGCGACGGCTCGCCCGCCGACCGGCTGGCGGCGTATGCCGACCTCGACGAGTACGCCCTGCTCCACCAGGCCGCCCGCTGGGCGCGCGGCATGGACATCGCGGGCGGCGCCGGCGCGGCCCGACCCGGCAACCAGCTGGTCCCGCGATCCGTCGCCGACGCCTGGCAGTCCATCCTGCTGCGCCGCCCGAACTGGCGGTCCGAGGCGGAGGTGCGGGCGGAATACGAGGCCGGCCGCGAGCCGCAATCGCTCATCGACAGCCTCGGCCGAGCCGAACCCGGACGGATCGCGATCGATTTGGCGATCGTGGACGCGCGGCCGACGGAGAGCGCCGGCGCCGAGCCTCGGCTGGCCATCGAGATGCGGGACGGGTCAGCCGGACCGTCGCTGGCCGAGGCGCTCGGGCGGCTGCCGGGGTACGCCCTCATCGGGCGGCGGTACCGAAGGACCGGCTAGGTTCGGGCGACCGGTGGCTACTCGATCCCGTTGCCACCGGCGGTCGCGCCCGATTCGGGGGTCCCCGACAGGGTGCCGCGGGCCGGCAGCACGAGGAACGGGTCGATCCTGGCGATCTCCCAGAGCGGCAGCTTCATGTGCCGCGCCACGGCCGGGTCGATCGCGAACGCCTTCGTCTCGAGCGGGCTGAACAGCCCGTAGTGGAGGTGGCAGCCGGAGGCGTGGCCGGTTCGCCCCTCAAAGCCCAGGAGCTGGCCGGCGCGGACGGTGTCGCCCCGCTTGACGACGATCCTCCCGAAATGCGCATACAGGCTGCGATAGCCGTTGCCGTCGTCGATCACGACGACGATCGGCAGGGTGGTCCACAGCGATTTCGCGTCGACCCGGTCGAAGTAGGGCTTGAGGTCGCCGATCCAGCCCATCTGGCTGTCGTAGTGGCGCCCGGCGGCGAGCACCACCCCGTCGTGCGCCGCGACGACGCGGTCGCCGCAGAACGTCGCCAGGTCCATGCCGTCGTGGAACGCCTGGCCATCGACGATCCGCGATGCGGTGCGCCACGGCCCGAATGGCAGCGTGATCCGGGGATGCGCCACGGGCCAGCGGTAGTCGCGGAGCCGGGACGGTTCGGTCGGGGCGACGACGAGGCGGACGGCGCGGCGATCGCGCGGTGTGTCGGCACGCATGGACCCGGCGACGCCCGCCACCGCCCCGGCGGCACCCGACGGCGACGACGACATCGACGTCGGCGGGACGCGGGCGGCCGCCGGCTGGGGCGTGCCCGGGGACGCCGGTGACAACGCCGGCAGGGCAAAGGCGGCGAAGGCGGCGAAGGCGACGGCCCGCGCGAATCTGGCGGACGGACGGAAGCTCGCGCGTCTCGAACGCCGGTGACGGGGCACGGTCGATGTGTACCACCGCGCGACGACCGGACGCAAGTCAACCGGAATTGCTTGCATTATCCACTGTCGATGCGCGATACTTGCTGCATGAACCGCCGATTCCTCTCGGACGAGTCCAAGAAGAAGCTCTGGCGGCCCTGCCGGGAGGCACGGGCCCTGGAGCGATAACCGGCGCGTCGCAAGCGACGAATCGGGGCCTCCAGGGAACGGAGGCTCCAGGGGCCGCGGCACCATCAGGGTGACCGCGGCGTTTTTGTGTCCCTGTCCTCCACCCGGCGGCCCCTCCACCAGCAGCGAGGGACCACCACATGCAGCAGATCACGATCCTCGGCGACGGGAGCCTCGGCCGGGCCGTCGACGCCGCGCTCCTCGAGCGCTCCGCGAGCGGCGGCCGGCCGGCCGAGGTGCTCCTGCTCGGCCGTCCGCGCCGGGGACGTCACGATCCAGGGGATCTCGGCCGCCCGGACCTCGTCATCGAGGCGTCGCGGCCGGAGGCGGTCGTGGCCAACGTCGAGGCGGCGATGGCCGCCGGCGCGCGGCGCCTGATCGTCGCGACCACGGGCTGGAGGCCCGCTCGCCCGAGGGTCGAGGCCCTGCTCCGCGAGACGGGCGCCGCGGCCGTGGCGGCGCCCAACTTCAGCCTTGGCGTTGCGCTGTTCGGGCGGCTCGTGGAGACCGCCGTCGGCTTGTTCGGGCCGCTCGACGCGTTCGATCCGTACCTGCTCGAGTGGCATCGCCGAGCCAAACATGACCGGCCGTCGGGGACCGCCCTCGACCTCGCCCGGCGGATCGCGGACCGTCACCCGCGGCTGACGTCAACCGACGAGCTCGAGCTGGTCTCGATCCGGGCCGGCTCGTCCCCCGGGATGCACCTGGTCGGCTTCGACGCCGCCGGCGAAACCGTGGAGCTCCGCCTGACGGCGCGGGACCGGTCGGCCTACGCCGCCGGAATCCTGGCCACCGCCGATTGGCTCGAGCGCGACGCGCGACCCGCCGGTCTCCACGCCTTCGACCCCGTCGTCGACGAACTGATCGCCCGTCCCATCGCCGCCTGAAAGGAGCCTCCCGATGTCCCAGACCGCGACCGCTGCACCCACCCGCACCAGCTATCCAGCCGCCCAGGCCGCCCCCGAGCCCGGCCCGGCGGGCCGGCCGAGCCTTCGCGGCGCGTTCACCGCGCTGGTCACCCCGTTCACCGCCGAAGGCACGCTCGACGAGGCCGCGTTCCGGCGTCTCGTGCGCTGGCAGATCCTGGCCGGCATCGACGGCCTCGTGCCGTGCGGCACGACCGGCGAATCCCCCACCCTCACCGCCGACGAACGGGACCGGCTGATCGCCGCGACCGTGGAGGTGGCCGGCGAACGCGCGTCGAGAGACCGGGTTCGGGTCGTCGCCGGCACCGGCAGCAACGACACGGCCGCCACGATCCGGGCGACGCGGCGCGCGGCCGAGCTCGGAGCCGACGCCGCGCTCGTCGTCGCGCCGTACTACAACCGCCCCGACGGCAGGATGCTCGAAGCGCACTTCCGGGCGATCGCCGACGAGGGCGACCTGCCGATCGTCGTCTACAACGTCCCGTCGCGGACCGGCTCGAACGTCGACGCCGACACGTTCCTGCGACTGGCCGGCCACCCGCGGGTCGTCGCGGTCAAGGAGGCGAGCGGCAACCTCGACCAGATCGCCAGAATCTGCCGCGATCGGCCGCGCGACGTGGCGGTCCTTGCCGGTGACGATGCCTGGACGCTCGCGATCCTGGCGATGGGCGGCGACGGCGTGGTGTCGGTGGCATCCAACGAGATCCCGACCGAGCTGGTGTCGCTCTGCGCCGCCGCCCGGGCCGGCGACTGGGACGCCGCCCGGCGCACCCACGAGCGCTGGCTGCCGCTGTTCCAGGGGAACTTCCGGGGCGCCCCCAACCCCGTGCCCGCCAAGGCCGCCCTGGCCATGATGGGCCTGCTCGACTCCGACATGGTCCGCGCCCCGCTGCTCCCGATCGACCCGGACGGCCGGGCGGCGATGGCCGTCGTCCTGCGCGGCCTCGGACTGCTCGAAACCGGTGGCGGCCGGTTCGCGGGCCGGCCGGCGACGCGCGAGGCGGTGGCGTGACGGCCGAGGTCGATGTCACCGGCGCGGCGCAGCGCGCGTGGCGAGGGAGCCGCGCCGTCGATCCGGGCCGGATCCTCGACGACCTGGAGGCCGGCCTCGTCCGCGCGGCCGAACCCGATCCCGCGGCGCCCGACGGCTGGCTCGTCAGGCCGGAGGTCAAGGCGGCCATCCTGGCCTGCTTCTCGGATCGGTCCACGCTCGACTGGACGGCCGGTCCGCTGACCTTCCGCGACCGGGCCGGGGTTCCCCCTCGGCAGGACCTGGCCGGCGGCCCGTGGCGGATCGTGCCGGGCGGGACCGCCGTGCGGCGCGGGGCGCACCTGTCGAGCGGTGTCGTCGTGATGCCGCCGTCGTACCTGAACGTGGGGACCTGGGTCGGGCCGGACACGATGGTCGATTCGCACGTGCTGGTCGGCTCGTGCGCCCAGATCGGGGCGCGGGTCCACCTCGCCGCGGGCGTCACGATCGGTGGCGTCCTGGAGCCGCCCGGCGCCCGGCCCGTCATCGTCGAGGACGACGCGTTCGTCGGCGCCGGCAGCGCCCTGCTCGACGGGGTGCTGGTGCGGACCGGGGCCGTCATCGGTGCCGGGGTGATCCTGACCGGGACGTCGCGGATCTATGACCTGGTCCGCGGCCGCGTCATCGAAGGCGGCGCCGACCGGCCCCTCGCCGTGCCGGCGAACGGCGTGATCGTCCCCGGCACGCGGCGACTCGGCGGCGCGTTCGCCGAGACCCACGGGCTGGGGGCGTCAGTCGCGTTGCTGGTCAAGGACCGAGACGCCGGCACGTCGGCGCGGGTGGCGCTCGAGGCGGCGCTCCGGTGAGCGTGGCCCTCGACGACCGTCCAAGGCGGGGCCGGCCGCCGGCCCGCAACGAGATCCTCCGGGCTGGCCGGCTCGGCGGGATGGCGCCGACCGAACTGGCCGAGCGGTTCGGGACTCCGCTGTACGTCTACGACCTGGGCGTCGTGGACGGCCAGGTGGCGGCGCTGCGCGCGGTCCTGCCGCCGGTCGTCGAGCTGGCATACGCGGTCAAGGCGAACCCGGCCTTGGCGATCGTCGCACACCTCGGGCGCCTCGGGCTCGGCGCGGACGTCGCCTCGGGCGGCGAGCTGGAGACCGTGACCCGGTCCGGGTTGTCCGCGGATCGGGTGGTGATGACCGGCCCGGGCAAGCGCGACGACGAGCTCCGCGCCGCGGTCGCCGCCGGGATCCGGGCGATCACGGTGGAATCGCCCGGGGAGCTGGCCCGGCTCGAGTCGATTGCCGCGACCGCCGGGCGGCGGCAGCCGGTCATGCTCCGCGCCGCCGTCTCGGAGGGCGACCGGCTCGAGCGCGTCCGGCTCGTGGGCGACGACGGCGCAGGCAAGTTCGGGATGGATGCCGCGGATCTCGGAGTCGCCGCCTGCCGGGCAGCGGCTTCGCCGCATCTCGAGCTGCTCGGGCTGCACGCCTTCGGAGCATCGAACGTGCTCGACGCGGGCGGTCTCGTGGAGCACGTCGCGGCGACCGTCGCGACCGCCCGCCGGATGGCCCGCACGGTCGGTGCCCCGCTCCGCCTGGTCGATGCCGGCGGGGGGCTCGGCATCCCGTACGAAGGGCACCAGGAATCGCTCGACCTGGTCCGCCTCGGCGCCGGGCTCCACGAAATCGTGGCCGGCTGGCCCGCGGACCCCATCCTGCGCGATGCGCGCCTCCTCCTCGAACCGGGTCGCTTCCTCGTGGGACCCGCCGGCGCCTACCTCGCCCGGGTCGTCGACCGCAAGACGGTCGACGGATCGGTGGTGGTCATCCTCGACGGCGGCGTCCACCACGTCCTGCGACCCGCGCTCGTCGGCCAGGAGCACCGGATCCGGGCAGTGGCGTCGCGTCCCGAGCCGATGGGCACGGGCCGGCTCCAGCCGGTCACCGTCGCGGGGCCGCTGTGCTCCGGTCTCGACGTCTTCAGCCAGGCCGCGGTCATGAGCCCGCCCGAGGTGGGCGACCTGCTGGCCATCCTCGACGTGGGTGCCTACGGGTTCACCGAATCGATGCCGCTGTTCCTGTCGCACCCGATCCCGGCGGAGGTGGCCGTGCGGGGTGGACGCGCCGAGCTCATCCGGCCGCGCGTGGAACCCGGCCGCTGGCTCGACGAGCAGGTCCTGCCGGCCTGGGACGCCGGGGTATAGTCGGTCGATGCTGCGACCGAGGCGCGCCCCACGCACCGATGCTCCGCAACCGGATCCGTTCGACCCGGCCGCGTTCCCCGGGCTCGAGGAACGACGCCGGATTGGAGGCGCGGCGCGCGCTCGCTGGGAGGCGGTCCTTGCCGGCGGCGGCCCGGTCCTCGCCGACGGGGCGATGGGGACGATGCTGTTCGCGGCCGGCCTCCAGTTCGGCGACCCGCCCGAGGTCTGGAACCTGAGCCATCCGGAGGTCGTCCGGCGCATCCACCGTGGCTACCTGGACGCCGGCTCGCGGATCGTCATGACCAACACGTTTGGCGGCAACCGGATGCGCCTCGGCCTGCACCGGCTCGAGGGTCGCGTCGCCGAGATCAACCGGACGGCGGCGGTCCTGCTGCGCGGCGAGGTCGACGCCCACGGCGGCGGGGCCCTCGTCGCCGGCGACATCGGTCCGAGCGGGGCGATCATGGCGCCGACCGGGACGCTCGACTACGCGGAGGCGGTCGACGTCTTCGCCGAGCAGGCCGCGGCACTGATCGGCGGCGGGGTGGACCTGGTCTGGATCGAGACGATGTCCGACCTGACCGAGATCAAGGCCGCCATCGAGGGCGTGCGGCGCGTCGCGGCCGGCATCCCGCTCGTGGCCACGATGACGTTCGACACCCGCGGCCACACGATGATGGGCGTCTCGCCGGAGCAGGCGGTCACCGCGCTCACGAGCTGGGGCGCGGACGCGGTCGGCGGCAATTGCGGCAACGGGCCCGATGAACTGGTCGGCGTGGTCACCCGGATGCGGGCGGCCGATTCCGGTGCGCTGCTCGTCGCCAAGTCCAATGCCGGCATGCCAGAGCTGGTCGACATGCGGGCCGTCTATCGCAGCGATGTCGCCGAGATGGCGGCACAGGCCGTCGCCATGCGGGTGGCCGGCGCGACGATCATCGGCGGCTGCTGCGGGACGACGCCCGCCCACCTGTCCGAGATGGCCGCGCGGCTGGTCGGCGACGGACCCGATTCGGCGGATGCGGTAGGCTGACGGGCAGCAAGCGCCCGGGTTCC
>JACQEF010000308.1 GCA_016200745.1 Chloroflexota bacterium
GGTCGTCACGGTCACGGCCGTCGCGGTCATCGTTGCCTTCGTCATCGACGGCATCCACGGCCCGATGCCGGACGAGTCGTCATTCCTCGACTCGCCGGATCCCACCGGCCTGACGACGATGTTCACGTTCATCTCGCTGCTGACGCTCCTGATCACGACGCTGATCAATGCGTTCGGTGTCCGGCTCCTCTCGATCCTGAACAACATCGGGGTCGCGACAGAGATCCTCGGAATGCTCGTGTTCGCCCTCGTCCTGCTCTTCCTTGCCAACAACCAGTCGCCATCGGTGCTGTTCGACACGGCCGGGACGCAGGCTGCAACCGGCGGAAACTACCTGCCGGCGTTCGCACTCGGCATGTTCATGGCGCTGTTCGTCGTCTACGGATTCGACACGGCCGGGACCTTCGGCGAGGAGACCGTCGACGCCAGCCGGCAGGCCCCGCGTGGCGTGCTCTGGTCCGTCGCGATCTCGGGCCTCGTGGGGACGGTCTTCCTGGTGGCGGTGATCCTGGCGATCCCGAACATGTCGGACGCCATCGCCGAAGGCCAGGCCCTGGGGTTCCCGATCGCCACCACCATCCAGGCCACCCTGACGGCCGAGCTGTTCGCCGGAATCACGGTCGGCGAGATCTACCTGTTCGTCATCCTGGCGTCGGTGTTCGTCTGCACGCTGGCGATCCAGGGCGCGGCGACCCGGATGATGTTCTCGATGAGCCGCGACCGGCACCTGCCGCTCGGCAGCCTGTGGGGCCAGGTCAATCACACCTTCCGCACGCCGGCCAACGCCGCCATCGCGGTCGGTGTCCTGGCCGCGATCCCGATCCTCGTCATCGGGCCGCTCGGCGGGTTCTCCGTGTCGATCGCCGCCACCGGCCTGATCTACCTGAGCTACCTGCTGACCAACCTCGGCGTGCTCGCCGCCCGCTTCCGGGGCTGGCCGCATACCAAGGCATGGTTCAACCTCGGTCGCTGGGGCAAGCTGGTGAACGTGCTGGCGATCATCTACGGCGCGCTGATGCTGCTGAACATCGCGCTCTGGCAGGATCCGGGGTTCTTCGGCGACTTTGGCGGTGCCGGCCGGGCGGTTACCAACCCGACGATCGACGGGTTCATCAAGCCGTTCGGGAATGCGATCAACGGGTTGCCGGCGTGGCCGATCTTCGAGAGCCTCGTCGCCACGCTGCTGGTGCTCGGTGCCATCTACTACGCCGTCTCCGTGCGGGGCCGGGCAGCCGACGAGGAGGGCGAGGCTGACACCGTCACGGGCGAGGCCGTCATCGGCTAGGCAACGAGGTCCACACGATCGGTGCGGCGCGGCGAGCGATCGCCGCGCCGTCCCATGTCCGAAGCCAGGCACTGAAGGGGATCGCCCGCACGTGATCGAGGATCCGCCGCTCCACGGCGAGCTTCGCGACGAGCTGGTTCGAGCGATGCAGACGGTGCCCGAGCTGGCCGGCCGCGAGCTCACGCTCACGCCGATCTCGGGCGGGATCACCAACCGCACCTTCCGGGTCGATGCCGCCGGTGCCGACGGCGCCTGGGTCATCCGGCTGGCCGGCAACGACACGCACCTGCTCGGGATCAGCCGGGAGGTGGAGCATGCCGCGACCGTCGCGGCGGCGGGTGTCGGGGTCGGGCCCGAGGTCACCGCGTTCATCCGGCCGGAGGGCTACCTGGTGACCCGGTTCATCGTCGGTTCGCCCGTCGGCGACGAGGCCGTCCATCGTCCCGACACGCTCCGTCGGGTCGCCGATTCGCTCCGGCGGATCCACGATGGCCCGGCCATTCCGGGACTGTTCGTGCCGCTCCGGATCGCCGACGCCTACCGGGCCCTCGCGATCGAACGGGGCGTGCCGATCCCGCCGGAGTACGCGCTGGCCGCCGCAATCGGCCGCCGGATCGAGCTCGCCTTCCTGTCGAACCCGCTCGAGCTGCGACCGTGCCACAACGACCTGCTCAACGCGAACTTCATCGATGACGGGGTACGGATCCGGATCATCGACTGGGAGTACGCCGGGATGGGCGACCCGTTCTTCGATCTCGGCAACTTCAGCATCAACCACGAGCTGGCGCCGCACGAGGACGAGTTCCTGCTGGGCGCCTACGACGGCGAGGTCCGCCCCGCCCGCCTCGCCCGCCTGACCCTGATGCGCGTCGTGTCCGACTTCCGCGAGGCAATGTGGGGCGTCCTCCAGCAGGGGATCAGCTCGCTCAACGTCGATTTCGTGGCGTACGCGGCGTCGAGCTTCGACCGGCTCCTGGCGAATGCGGCCACCGCGCGCTTCGAGCGTGCGTTGCGCGAGGTGGCCGGTGACTGAGGCCGCCCCGTGGCTGTCGCGCGGCGCGGGCGAGGGCCATGAGCGGTACGACGGCCCGGTACCCTGACGAGGTGAGCGAGCACGCCCGGGCGGTGATCATCGGCGGCGGGGTGGGCGGCACGTCCATCGCCTACCACCTGACCGAGCTCGGCTGGACCGACGTGATCCTGGTTGACCGGGCCGAGCTGACGTCGGGTTCGACCTTCCATTCGGCGGGGCTGGTCGGCCAGCTCCGGAGCTCCGTGACGCTCACAAAGATGATGATGTACGGGTCCGACCTGTACCGGCGACTCGCGGCCGAGACCGGCACCGATCCCTCCTGGCACGAGGTCGGCTCGCTCCGGCTGGCGT
Source organism: Chloroflexota bacterium (assembly GCA_016200745.1). Lineage (GTDB taxonomy): Bacteria > Chloroflexota > Limnocylindria > Limnocylindrales > CSP1-4 > SPCO01. The sequence goes on from JACQEF010000308.1 coordinate 2,670, forward strand.
CCACGCCGCAGCGGTTCGAGGAGCTGCGCCGCCAGGCCGGCTGGGCGAAGACCTTCGGCCTGCCGCTCGAGCTGATCACCGCCGCGGAGGCCCAGGCGCTCTTCCCGCTGATGTCGACGGACGGCGTGCTCGGCGCGGTCTACCTGCCGACCGACGGCTGGCTCGATCCGTCCGGGCTCGCTCTGGCGCTGGCGGCCGGCGCCCGGTCGCGCGGCGCGCAGGTCCGGCCGCACACGCGGGTCATCGCGATCGGCCAGGACCACGGCAGGGTCACCGGCGTGACCGTCGAGCACAGGGGCGAGCGGTCCGAGATCCGGGCCGACGTCGTCGTGAACGCGGGCGGCATGTTCGCCCCGGAGATCGGCCGGATGGTCGGCGTCAACGTGCCGATCATCCCGATGGCCCACGAGTACCTCTTCACCGAGCCGATCGAGGGCGTCCACGCCGGCCTGCCCCAGCTCCGCGACCCGGACAACCTCGTCTACTTCCGCGAGGAGGTCGGCGGGCTGTGCATGGGCGGCTACGAGCGTCACCCGGCGCCGTGGTCGCTCGACGGCGTGCCCGCCGACTTCAACGGCAAGCTGCTCGCCCCCGACTGGCCGCGCTTCGCCGAGATCATGGACGGGGCGGTACGCCGGGTCCCGGCGATCGGCGATGCCGGGATCAACCGGATGATCAACGGCCCCGAGGGCTTCACCCCGGACAACGAGTTCATCCTCGGCGAGAGCGAGGTCCGCGGCTTCTTCGTGGCGGCCGGGTTCTGCGCGCACGGGATCGCCGGTGCCGGCGGGATCGGCCGCCAGATGGCGACCTGGATCGTCGACGGCGAGCCCGAGCTGGACCTCTGGAAGATGGACATCCGCCGGTTCGGGGCGCACTACCGCAGCCAGGCCTACACGCTGGCCCGGACGACCGAGGTCTACGCGACCTACTACGACATCCACTACCCGAACGAGGAGCGCAGGGCCGGCCGGCCGCTGCGGACCTCGCCGACATACGAGCTGCTGGCCGGGCTCGGCGCGGCCTTCGGCGAGAAGTCCGGCTGGGAGCGGCCCAACTGGTTCGAGTCGAACGCGGCGGCCGGCGACGAGGCGCTCCGTCCCCGAGGCTGGGCCGGCCAGCATTGGTCGCCCGCGGTCGGCGCGGAGGCACTCGCGACCCGGCGGGCGGCCGCCCTGTTCGACGAGACCTCGTTCGCCAAGCTGGAGGTCGACGGGCCCGGTGCGACCGCCTTCCTCGGCCGGATGTGCGCCAACGACATCGATCGGCCAGTGGGTTCGATCGTCTACACGCAGCTGCTCGACCACCGGGGCGGGA
>JACQEF010000317.1 GCA_016200745.1 Chloroflexota bacterium
AGCTGGCCGCGGACGACCTGGCGTTCGCCGTCTTCGAGCCGGAGGCCGGGCTGCTGATGGCACGCCGAGGCGTCGCCGCCGTGGTGCGACAGTTCGAGGCGGAGGGTGGCGAATTCGAGCTCACCTGGGCCGCTCAGGGCCGGCGCCGAGGTACGCGGCTCGAGGCCATCGTGCGGGCCGACGGCACGCGGATCACCGCCGACCAGTACGTGTTCGCCGCCGGTCCGTGGCTGCCACGGCTCTTTCCCGACGTGGCCGGCCACCTGATCCGCGTCACCAAGCAGGATGTCGTGTTCGTCGGGCCGCCGCACGGAGACGGGCGGTTCGGCGCCGATGCGTTGCCCTGCTGGGTCGACTACGACGCGGCGTTCTACGGGATCCCGGGCGTGGAGGGGCGTGGCCTGAAGCTGGCGCCGGATCGCTACGGCCCGATCTTCGACCCGTCGAACGGCGAACGGATCGTCGACCCCGAATCGGTCCGGCTCGCCCGGCGGTATCTCGCGCGCCGCTTCCCCGATCTCGCGTCGGCGCCCGTCGTCGAGACGCGGGTCTGCCAGTACGAGATCACGCCCGACAGCCATTTCGTGATCGACCGTCATCCCGAACTCGACAACGCCTGGCTGGTCGGCGGCGGCTCGGGCCACGGGTTCAAGCACGGCCCGGTGATCGGCCGGCACGTCGTCGGACGGCTGGACGGCACCGCGCTGGCGCCCGGTGAGGAGCGGTTTGGGCTCGGGCATGAGCGGGTCCCACAGGCGACGGTCCGCACCGGCGCCGACGGCATGGCTGAGGGCTGGGCCGACTGGTAGGCTGCGCCGCGGGCCAACGGTGCGCGAGCCCAAACCGGCGCCATGCGTCGCCGGCGCCGCCTGGTCAGCCCCTACTCGTTCACCTCGAGAGGTCCGTCCGGGACCTCGATGAGGATCCGGCCGTCCTCGACGACAACCGGGTAGACGGCCAGCGGCAGCTCGGCCGGCGGGTCGAGCGGCTCGCCGTCCGAGAGGTCGAAGCGCGACAGGTGCAGGGCGCAGGTCAGCGTGCCGGCCGTCAGGAACCCCTTGTCGAGCTCGAAGTACTCGTGGCTGCAGATGCCCTGGACGGCCGTCAGCTACCCGGTGTTGACCACGAGGACCTGGTCCGTGCCGTCCACCCAGGCCATCTTCATGGTCCCCGCAGGGACCTCCTCGACCGCGAACAGGTCGATGCGTCTCACGCCGCGGCGTCTGCTCCTGCGCCGATCCCGGCGTCCCATTTCTCCTCGAGCCGCTCGCGCAGGCGGTCGCGAGCGTCGGTCACCGGGACCCGCGCGACAACCGGCTCGAGGAAGCCGAGGACGATGAACTTGCGTGCCTGGTCGGGCGGGATCCCGCGACTCTCGAGGTAGAACAGCTGGCTCTCGTCGACCGGGCCGACCGAGCTGGAGTGGGCGGCCCGGCGGCAATCCGGCTGGTCGATCTCGAGCGACGGGATGGCCACCGAGCGCGTCGCCTTGGACAGGTTCATCCCGAACTCGCCGAGGAAGCTGTCTGTCCCGACCGCACTGCGGTCGATGACGATCATGCCCTTCATGAACGAACGCGCCCGGTCGAGGAGCGCGCCCTTGGACAGCAGATTCCCGGTGGTGTCGCGGCCGGCATGGTGGGTATACGACGTCAGGTCGAACAGCTGGTCCTCGCCACCGAAGACGATCTCGACCTGTTCGACGGTGCTGCGGTCGCCTTCGAGATGGTTGTCGACCCGGCTCCGGACCAGCCGCGACCCGAGCTGGGCGAGCGCCCAGTGCAGCGACGCGCCCTCGCCGATCACGGCGCGTCGATGCTGGAACGCGACCGTGGTCTGCGGCAGCTCCTGCAGCGAGGCGACAGCCAGCTTCGCGCCGCGCCCGAGCGTGACCTCGAGCGTCCCGGCCAGCAGCGACTGGCTCGCACCGGAGGCGATCGGTCCCGACGGCACCAGCTCCTCGAGCAGCGAAGCGTCGGCGCCATCGCCGATCCGGATCAACGTCCGCGCGATCAGCGCCCGGCCCGGCGCCCCGACGGCCCAGCGGATGACGATCGGCCGCTCCAGGCGGACGCCGTCGGGCACCTGCAGGCGGACGCCCTGGGTCCAGAAGCCACGGGCCAGGGCGGCGAGCTTCTCGTCGGCGGGCAGGCCGGCGCCCCCTTCGATCTCGGCGCGGAACCCGTCCGGATCGCGCTCGAGGGCCTGGCCGAAGGTCTCCAGGACGACTCCGGCGGCGACGGCCGCGGGCTCCAGAACGAGGCCCGCGACGCCATCCTCGCGCAGGTCGATCAGCCCGGCGACGCCCTCAGGAAGCTCGGTCGACGCGATCGCGTTCGGGGCGCTCTCGGTCCGGACGTACGGCAGCGCGTCGGCCAGCTCGGCGTTCCGCAGGTCCAGGTAGGTCGTGTACAGCTGGTTGGGCTCGATCGGGAGCCGCTCGAACGCCTCGAACGCGGCGATCCGCTCGGCCCGCAGCCAGTCGGGCTCCGAACGCTGGGTGGCAAGAGCGTCGGCGAATCCGCTATCGACGAACCGGAACGGGAGATCGGTCGGAGCCCGGCGAACCGGGCGGGGTCGTGGTGACGCGAGCGTCACCGATGCCTCGGCGCCCTCCGCCGAGGTTTCGGTCGTCATCCCAGCGACCCCTCCATCTCCAGCTTCACCAGGCGGTTGAACTCGATGGCGTACTCCATCGGCAGCTCCTTGGTGAAGACCTCGAGGAAGCCCTGGACGATCAGATTGGTCGCCTCGTTCTCGGTCAGCCCGCGGCTCATCAGGTAGAAGACCTGCTCCGCGCTGACCTTGCCGACGGTGGCCTCGTGGGTCATCGAGGTGTCGTCTTCCTGGATGTCGATGTAGGGGTAGGTGTCGCTTCGGCTGATGTCGTCGAGCATCAGGGCGTCGCAGCGGACGCTCGCGACGACGTTGGTCGCCCCCGGGGAAACCTTGAGGTGACCGCGGTAGCTCGCCCGGCCGCCATCCTTGGAGACCGACTTCGAGACGATCCGCGAGCGCGTGTTCGGCGCGAGGTGGATCGCCTTGGCGCCGGTGTCCTGGTGCTGGCCCTTGCCGGCGACCGCGACGCTGATGATGTCGGCCGTGGCCCCCTCGCCGCGCAGGTAGATCGCCGGGAACTTGACGGTCTTGCGCGACCCGGTGTTGGCGTCGATCCACTCGACGGTCGAGTTCTCGTGCGCGTGGGCGCGCTTGGTGACGAGGTTGTAGACATCGTTCGACCAGTTCTGGATGGTCGTGTAGCGGACCTTGGAGCCCGGCAGCGCGACGACCTCGACGACCGCCACGTGGAGCGAGTCGGTGGCGTAGATCGGCGCCGTGCAACCCTCGATGTAGTGGACCTTGGCCCCTTCGTCGACGACGATCAGCGTCCGCTCGAACTGGCCCGTGTTCTCGCCGTTGATCCGGAAGTAGGCCTGCAGCGGGAGCGGTACCTCCACGCCCTTCGGGACGTAGACGAACGAACCGCCCGACCAGACCGCCGCGTTGAGCGCCGAGAACTTGTTGTCCTCGGCCGGGACCACCGTGCCGAAATACTGCCGGAACAGGTCCGGGTAGTCCTTGAGCGCCTGGTCGGTGCCCATGAACACGACGCCGAGCTTGGAGAGCTCCTCCTTGACCGAGTGGTAGACCACCTCGGAGTCATACTGGGCGCCCACGCCGGCCAGGAACTTGCGCTCCGCCTCGGGAATGCCGAGCTTCTCGAAGGTCGCCTTGATCTGGTCGGGGACGTCGTCCCACGACTTCTCTTCTCGCTCGGACGGCTTGCGGTAGTAGACGATCTTGTCGAAGTCGATCTTGTCGAGACCGTCGGTCCAGGTCGGGATGGGTCGCTTGAGGAAGTGCTCGTAGGCGCGGAGACGGTACTGGAGCATCCAGTCCGGCTCTTCCTTGAACGCGCTGATCTCCTCGACCGTGGCCCGCGTCAGGCCGCGCTTCGTCTCGCGCAGGTACGCGATGTCGTCGTGGAACGCGAACTGCTCTCGCTGGTCGGTGACGATCTCGCGGGTGGCGGTCATGAGGACTCCGGTGATTCGTTCGAGGGTGGCGCGTCGCGCGCCACGCCGCCGGCGTTGACACCCGGCCGGTTAATTCCGACCTTTATTATCGGGATTACCGGCGCAGGCGTCAACGACGGACGGGGAGGAAGTGACGTAACGTGTCTTGTGGGGATTCGGAATCGAGGGGGCGTACAACTTCAGGTGTTCCAGCACCAAAGGAGTACGCCCGATGGCAACTGTACCCGCCGCCCTGACCGAGCGAACCGAGGCGCAACGCTGGGCCGCC
>JACQEF010000318.1 GCA_016200745.1 Chloroflexota bacterium
ATCCGGCCGCCCCGACCAACGTTCCCTGCACCCCGTGATGGACCCGGATCCGGCATCGCCATCGCGCGCACCGACGACAGGGAGACGCTCATGGGCGACCCCAAGGAATCGACCGTAGCCGAGGCCCTGCAGGCCTGGCGCAGCGCCGAACGGGTCGCCGCCGTGGCGAGGCGAGGCCGGCTGGCGGCCGAGGAAGCTGCCACCGCGGCGAAGGAAGCGGCCGAGGCCGCCAATGCCACGGCCGAGGCGGCCCGAAGCGCACTGGCATCGATGACGCTGGCGGAGGCCTCCGCCAGCAAGACGGCGACCGCGGCAAAGCTGGCCGCGCAGGCGATGAACGTCGAGCTCGTCGATTCCCTCGAGGAGGCCGCGATGGCCGACGTCGACGAGGCTGTCGCACAGACCGAGTACCGCCGAGCGACGGATCGGGCATCGGCGAGATCGAGACCGAAGACGTAGCCCGTCGGGCGCCATGAGCGAGCGCCGAATCGCTACCCGGCGCACGTGCCGGGATCGATCGGATCGACCCGATAGATCGGACGCAGGACCGACGCCGACGGGCCGCCGGCCGCGACCCGGACCGTCTCGAACGGCGTCAGCCGGAACGCCTGCCGGGTCGGCGCCAGATCCGATTCGACGAGCCGCAGGATGAACACCGGCCGCTCGCAGATGAGCGACGCGATCCGCCGTTCGCGAGTGACCCAACCCTCGTACACGATGTTCGTGTCGTCCACGACCAGCACGTCGGGCCGCAACCCTTCCACGAGCTGCCCGTGCCAGAGCGGCGTCGAGGCATCCCAGTAGGACAGGATCGCGGCCTTCTTCGGGAGGGCGGCGAGCACGGCGTCGACGTAGGCCTGGCCGGAGGTGTCGCCGCTCCGGTCCGCGGCCGACCAGTTGATCGCCCCGAGGCCGACGGCGAACGCGAGCGCGGCCATCCCCACCGCCGCCCGGCCATGACCAACGGCGAACCGGGGGCCCCAGCGGGCCACCGCGTCGGCGATCCCCTGCAACCCGACGGCCATCCCGATCCCGAGGACGAGCCACGGCACCAGGAGGTAGTGCTCGAGATGGAGGTAGTTCGCCCAGATGTACACGCCGCTCAGCAGGAACGCCCCACACAGCAGCCCGAACCCCGGCCGGCGGATGACGAGCAGCACGAGGCCGGCGGCGCCCAGGATCGGCACGACAGGGGTGGCCCGCCCGGCGAGCAGCGACCAGAGCTCGGGCAATGACGACACGAACTCGCCCGGCCCCCTGGGCGACAGGAAGTCGAACTGGGTGCGGAACTGGACGCCCTCGACGAGCCACAGGAAGCCGTCGAGCGTGGTCGGGTGGTTGTAGTCGAGCGGCGGCGACTGGCTCGCCGCCAACGGGATGTACAGGTAGACGGCCAGGCCGAGCGCGCCGGCCGCGATCGCGGCCAGCAGGAGCCACGGACGCGCCAGGAGCTCCCGGCGCCCCGTCCACAGCACGAACAGCCCGACGAACGGCGCCAGGAACAGCGTCAGCAGGTGGTTGCCCAGCGCCAGTCCGACCAGCAGGCCACCGATGACGAGGTCCCGGCTCGACCGCCGCTCCGCCCAGACCAGACAGCGGTGCAGGAGCAGCGCCGCGAACAGGAGATGGAGCGGATTGACCTCCGAGACGGTGGCTGCGGCCCACACGGTCCCGACCGCGCCAAGCGCGAGTGCCCCGGACGCGGCGATCAGCGGCCCGCTGCCGACGCGCATCGCGATCGAGGCCAGCACGCCGAGCGCCGCGCTCACGAAGACCGCCGACAGGAGGTTCGCGCGGAAGGCCACCGACCCGATCGGCACCAGCTCGGCCAGCCAGGCGATCAGCACATACGTGGGGTAGCCGGTCGGGTGAGCGACGCCGAGGACGTGCGGCACCGTCTGCATCTCGCCCCAGTCCCCGAACGCGATGCCGGGCATGAGCGTCCTGAGGTACACCAGGAACGCAACGGCTCCGACGCTCGCGGCGATCGGCCGGGCGGAGCGCGGGGTCAGATCGGGGGTGGCCACGCGCGCATGGTATGCGGCAGTGCCCGCCGGCCGGGCATCGACCCGGCAGGTGCGTGGATGGAGCACCGGCGACCCGGACGATCGTAACGACGTGGATGGTCCGTTCGTTACCGGTGCGTCGGCACCGGCGTCGGCGACACTGGCATGCCAGCAACCCGGCGAGTGCGTCGGCCCAAGAGGCAAGCGATGACAGACGTCCCTCTGTTTCGCCATCGAAGGCACATCGTCCTCGTGATCGAGGACGATTCGGCGAACCGCCAGCTCCTCGCCAGCCTGCTCACCCGCGAGAGGTACGCGGTCCGGACCGCCGTCGACGGAGAGAGCGGCCTCATCGCCGCCCTCGATCCCGACCTCGATCTGATCCTTCTGGACATCGGGCTGCCCCGGATCGACGGGCTCGAGGTCACCCGTCGGATCCGGCTCGATCGCCGCGCGCGGACCGTCCCGATCATCCTGCTCACCGGTCGCTCCGGGGTCGAGGAGATGGTGGCTGGCCTGGACGCCGGGGCCGACGACTTCGTGTCCAAGCCGTTCGAGCGGCCCGAGCTGCTCGCGCGGATGCGAAGCGCGATCCGGATGCGGGAGGCCATCCTGGGGATGGAGTCGGCACAGGCCGTCGTCGCGGCGCTCGCCAACGCCGTCGAGGCCAAGGACATCACCACCGAGCTCCATTGCCAGCGGATGGCCGGTCTGGCTGCCCAGCTCGGCGAGCGGGTCGGGTTCGGCGACGAAGAGCTCGAAGGCCTGGCGTACGGCGCCCTGCTCCACGATGTCGGGAAGATCGGCGTGCCGGAAGGGATCCTGACCAAGGCCGGGCCACTGTCGCCCGACGAGTGGACGGTCCTCCGCCGTCATCCGGAGATCGGCGAGCGGATCTGCCAGCCGCTGGGGTTGTCGCGCTCGTTCGTCACCATCGTCCGGCATCACCACGAGCGCTGGGACGGGCTCGGCTACCCCGATCGCATCGGCGGCGAGGCGATTCCGCCCGGCGCCCGGATCGTCGGCCTGGTCGACGCGTTCGACGCCATGACCCACGACCGGCCGTACCGCGCCGCGCTCACCCTCGACGTCGCCATGGACGAGATCCGGTCGGGAGCCGGCAAGCAGTTCGACCCGGCCCTCGCCCCGGTGTTCCTCGAGATCCTCGAGGCGACCACCGTCAAGCCGAACTGACCCGCGG
>JACQEF010000316.1 GCA_016200745.1 Chloroflexota bacterium
CGAGATCGCCGTCATCGAGACCGCAGACGAAGGCGGCCAGCCCGCCGCGGCATCGCCGAGCGCGAACGGCTCGGCCGCGGCCACCGCATCGCCCGCCGCGAACGCACCCGCACCCGCGCCGGAGCCACAGCCGGCAACGGCGCCGGCGCCCGAGCCCGCGGCGGCGCCCGTCGCGCACGGACCCGCCGGCTCGGACGAGCGTCCCGTGCACGAGGTGGCCGCCACGGCAGCCGCGGCCGCTCCGGCCGCAAACGCAGACCCCGACGCGCGGATGACCCCCGCCGTTCGGCGGCTCCTCCGCGAGCACGAGCTGTCGGCCGCCCAGGTGGTGGGCACGGGCGGCGGCGGCCGGATCACCCGCGAGGACGTCCTCAGGCTCGTCGAGGCGATCCGGACCGGAACCGCGACGTCGCAGGCGCCGGCGGTCCAGGGTGCACCGGCGACCGCGGCCGCCCAGCCGCGACCGCAGACGCGGCCGGCGCCCGTCGCGGCAGCCACGAGCGGCACCCCGGTCGTCTTCCCCGATGGCGCCGACGAGGTGCTCCTTCCCATGACGCGGATGCGCCAGGGGATCGCCGCGCAGATGACCCGCGCCCTCGCAGCGCCGCATGCCTACGTCCACATGGAGGTCGACGCCAGCGCGCTCGTCCGTGCCCGCGAGGCCGCCAGGCGAGACTACCAGGCGCGCGAGGGCATCTCGCTGAGCTACGTCCCGTTCGTGATCAAGGCGGCAGTCGAGGCGCTCCGCCGCTTCCCGACGTTCAACGCCCACTGGACCGAGGCCGGGCTCGTCGCCAAGCGACACATCCACATGGGCGTCGCCGTCGCCGTCGAGGACGGGCTGCTCGTGCCGGTCGTGCGCGACGTCGACCAGCTCTCGATCAGCGGGCTCAACCGGGCCATCGCCGACGTGGCGGCCCGCGCGAGAGCCGGCAAGCTCCGGCTGGACGACTACGGCGGGAGCACGTTCACGGTCGACAACACCGGTTGGTTCGGCTCGAACCTGACCATGCCGATCATCAACGTCCCCGAGGTCGCCATCCTGACCATGGAGGCGATCACCAAGCGTGCGGTCGTCCGGGAGACACCGGAGGGCGACGTGATCGCGATCCGCCCGATGATGAACATGGTGCTCGCCATCGACCATCGGGCCAACGACGGCGCGGGCGCGGCCGACTTCCTGCGGGCGATCAAGGGTTCGCTCGAGGCCATCGGGCCGGACGCCTCGGTCTACTGATCCGACGGCCCCCGCCACCGACCCGACGTACACTCCCGCCATGGCCCGCGAGCTCCCGATGTTCACCCCGCCCGGAACGGGCGTTCACCACGGTCCGGTCGCGCCCGAGACCATCGCGATGGGCGGCTCGGTCACCCCGATGCGTCGCCATCCCGACTGGATCCGGGCGAAGATGCCGTCCGGCGAGAACTACCACGACCTCAAGGGACTGCTTCGCGGGCTCGGCCTGAACACGGTCTGCGAGGAGGCCGGCTGCCCGAACATCGGGGAGTGCTGGGACCAGCGCACCGCGACGATCATGATCCTCGGCGACACCTGCACCCGGGCGTGCGGGTTCTGCGCGGTCAAGACCGGCCGGCCGACCTGGTTCGACGACGACGAGCCGCGCCGCGTGGCCGAGGCACTCCGCGGGCTGGGCCTGGAGCACGTGGTCGTCACCAGCGTCGCGCGGGACGACCTCCCGGACGGCGGCGCGAGCATCTTCGCCGAGACCATCCGCCAGGTCCGCGCCACGTCCCCGGGGTTGGGGATCGAGGTCCTGATCCCGGACTTCAACGGCGAGACGGCGCCGCTCCGCAGCGTGATGGAGGCCCGTCCGGACATCCTCAACCACAACCTCGAGACGGTCCGGCGGCTCCAGAAGCCGGTCCGCAAGCGCGCGCGATGGGATCGCACGCTCGGCGTGCTGCGAGATGCGAGGCGGATGGCCGACGAGATCGGCTACACGGTCCACACCAAGAGCTCGCTGATGGTCGGTCTCGGCGAGGAACGCCACGAGCTGCGTGAGGCGTTCGCCGCCCTCCGCGAGGTCGAATGCGACATCCTCACGATCGGCCAGTACCTGCGGCCGTCGCTCCAGCATCTCCCGCTCGAGCGGTACTACCATCCCGACGAGTTCGCCGAGATGAAGTCCGAGGCGCTCGCCATGGGCTTCAAGCACGTCGAATCCGGGCCGCTCGTCCGCTCGAGCTATCACGCCCGCGACCAGGTCCCAGGCGCCGAGCTCAAGCGGCTCCGCCGCCAGGCCACGATCGACTCGGAGGGCCGGGTCGTCCCGCTCGCGGGCTGAACCTGCCGCGTCGCCCGTGAGCGTCGAGTTCGAGCCGGTCAAGCTCGGTCCGAGGCGACGGCGGCTGGATCCGGTGGTCGTCCTCGCCCTCGCCGTGGCGATCGGGCTGGTGGTCGCGATCGTCAAGCCCTGGAACGGCGGCACCTCTCCGACGGACGCCGTCGCTCCGTCGGTCGACGCCATCGGCGGCAATGTCGGCGCGGCGTCGCCGCGAGGCGCGGTCCGCTCGACGCCGCCGCCGCCCGAAGCGACGCCGTCGCCCGCCGTCGCCCTCCCCGAGCCGGCGAGCACGGCCTCGTATGCCGGCTGGGACCGCGTCCGCGTCGCCGTCCATCCGCACGACACCTGGGGGATCCGAGCGATCGTCGGGCGGCCGTCGGGACTGCTGGCGCCCGCCGGCGACCTGCGTTACGAGGAGGTCTGGAGCCCGCTGCCTCCCGCGAGGGCCGGCACCCCGACCATCGACATCGAACCCGACGACCAGACCGTGGTCGCGATCGGGATCACGTTCCCGCCGGCGCACACACCGATCGACACGCGGGTCTGGCTCGTCCGCCCGGACCGGCTCGATTGGGTCCCCACCCAGGCGCTCGAGCCAAGCCCGTCGGGCGGCGGCTTCCTGTACCGCGTGATCGGCGACGACGGGACCGTCCGGAACTGGGCGGCCGGCCGGTACC
>JACQEF010000314.1 GCA_016200745.1 Chloroflexota bacterium
CATGGCGAACGAGGCGGCGATGGCGCTCGAGAACGCCCGGCTGTACGAGGACGCCAGGAAGCTCGCCGACCGGGATCCCCTGACCGGGTTCTTCAACCACCGCTTCTTCCACGAGCGGCTGGGCGAGGAGGTCGTCCGGACGCAGCGGGCGCGGCACCCGCTGAGCGTGCTGATGCTCGACCTGGACGACTTCAAGCTGGTCAACGACACGTTCGGCCACCTGTTCGGCGACCGCGTGCTGACCTGGACGGCCGAGCTCATCCGGTCCACGCTCCGCGGCTCGGACATCCCGGCGCGGTACGGCGGCGACGAGTTCGCGATCATCCTGCCCGAGACCGACGCGGAGAACGCCCGGAGCGCCGCCGAGCGGATCCTCGAGGCGTTCCGCGACCACGCGTTCGTGGGGGAGCAGCGCGGGCCGGTCCCCATCGGCCTGTCGATCGGCGTCGCGACCTTCCCCACCGATGGCCGGTACGCGACCGACCTCATCGCCGCCGCCGACCAGGCGCTCTATCGCGTCAAGCGCGACGGCGGTCACGACGCGGCGGGGACCGAGGGAACCGCCGCCTAGCGAACCGCCCGCCCGCCGAACCGCCGCGTGCCCGAACAGAACGGGGGTACGAAAGTACCAGTGGACGTCCGGACCTCGGACCGCCATCCTGATACCCCGAAGTGATCGATCCCCCCAGCCCCCCGGCCGCACCGCCGGAGGCGCCCGACCGCCGCATCCGACGGTCCTGGGGACTGTTCGCCGGCTCGCTCCTCATCCTTGGCGCCATTCTCGCGATCCGCATGGCCACATCGCGCCCGGGTCCGCTCGACTGGGCCATCGTGGGGCTCCTGGTCGTCGCCGGCACCGCCGCGATCCTCCATCGCGAGGCGGTCGCGGCGCTCGAGGCGGCGCGGCGCGCCGAGACGGAGTCGTTCACCCGGATCCTGTCCGGCCTGTCAAGGTCGATCTCGCCCGATGCGATCCTGAGCGCGATCGTGGACGAGCTGGCCCGCGCCACCGACGCCGATCACATCGTGGTCGTCCGCCGCCGGCCCGACGCCCGCGTCCTCGACGCCACGCTCATCAGCGCCCGGCCCGGGGTCCCGGACTCGTCCACCCTGCTGCCCATCGCCGACCTCGAGGACCCGGTTCTCGAGATCGCGCCCGTCGAGCGCGAGCAGGTTCGCGTGCCCGTGATGGCCGAGCTGGGCCAGCCGGTCGCGGCCGGACTTGACGCGCGCGCCCGGCTCGAGGGCCTGATCGGTCGCGGCGGACGGGCACGCGTCGACCTGGCGGGCCGGCTCGGCGGCGGCGGGGCGCGAGTCCCGGGCGCCGGCCGTCCGGCCGGGTCGTCCGGTTCGGGTCGCGAGGGCCAGCTCGTCGCCGACCGCATTGCCACGCGGGTCCGGCGCGCCTACGGCCTCCATCGCACGCTGGCGGCGCCGCTGAGCTCCGATGACGGGATCGTCGGTGCGATCGTGCTGTCGCACCGGACCGGCGACACCTGGTCGGCGACGACGCGCCGGTTGCTTCGCGGCGCCGCCGACGAGGCATCCGCGGCGCTCGCCCGTGCCTACTCGCATCGCGACGCGGAGGCTCGCGCCTCGACGGACGCCCTGACCGGGTCGCGCTCGACGTGGGTGAACGCGTGCGCTCCTCCGTCGCCGCGCTCGACCTGAGCCGGTTCGGCGTGGACAAGGTCAGCGTGTCGGTCGGCGTCGCGGTGTCGAGCCGCGCCGACCAGCCGATCGAGGACCTGATCATCCTGGCCGACCGGGCCCTCTATCGAGCCAAGAAGGCGGGTCGCGACCGGGTCGTCGCCGCCTGACGCCCCTCCCGCGCGGCCACCGTCTACCATCGGCCGGTGACCACCGACCAGGCCGCGCTGACCAACGGCGACCTCGCCCGCATCTTCCACGAGATCGGCGACATGCTCGAGCTCCAGGGCGAGCTCGGGTTCAAGGTCATCGCCTACCACCGGGCCGCCGACGCCATCGGACGCAGCCCGGTCGACCTGGTGTCGGCGTATCGGTCCGGGGATCCGCCGCGCATCGCGGGCGTGGGCAAGGCGATCAGCGACAAGCTGGCCGAGCTGGCGACCACCGGGCGCCTCGCCTTCCACGAACGCCTGCGAGTGGAGGTCCCGCCCCGGCTCGTCGAACTGCTGCAGATTCCGGGCCTGGGTCCGAAGTCGGTCCGCCAGCTGCACCAGGACCTCGGGATCGAGTCGCTCGACGACCTGCGGGCTGCCGCGGAGGCCGGACGGCTGCGAACCGTCCGCGGGATGTCGGCGCGGACCGAGGTGCTGGTCCTCGAGGGCCTCGCCCGGCTGGCCGATCGGCCACCGGTGCGGATGCGCCTCGACCGGGCCGAGGACCTGGTCACGGCGGTCATGGCGGCGCTGGCGCAGGTTCCCGGGGTGCGGTCGCTCGAACCGGCCGGGTCGTTCCGGCGGCGGAGGGAGACGATCGGCGACCTCGACCTGCTCGCCGAGACGAACGATCCGGCCGCGCTGATGGCGGCGTTCACGTCGCTCCCGATGGCCGAGACGGTGATCGGCAAGGGGCTCGCGAAGTCCGCGATCCGGCTGGTCCGCGGGCCGCAGGTCGACCTGATGGCCATGTCGCTCGCCGCCGCGTGCACGTACCGCATCCACTTCACCGGCTCCAAGGAGCACAACGTGCGCCTGCGCGCGATGGCCCGGGATCGCGGCTGGAGCCTGTCCGAGAAGGGCTTCCTGCGGATCGGGGAGGACGGCGAGCCGCTGACCGGCGACGCGGCCGAGCTCCGGACGTTCGCGACGGAGGCCGAGGCGTACGCGTTTCTCGGCCTCCCGTTCATCGAGCCCGAGCTGCGCGAGAACCAGGGGGAGATCGAGGCAGCCCTGGCCGGGACCCTGCCGCGACTCGTCTCGCTGCCCGATCTTCGGGGCGACCTTCACAGCCACTCGGACTGGTCCGACGGCCGCCAGCCGATCGAGGTCATGATCGCGGCCGCCCGGGCTCGCGGCCACGCGTACCAGGTCCTGACCGATCACTCGCAGTCGCTCGGGATCGCACGCGGGCTGTCGCCCGAGCGGGTCGCCCGGCAGGCCGAGGTGATCGCCGCGCTGAACGCGCGATTCGCCGAGGAAGAGGCGGCAGGAACGGCTCCCGCGGCCACCCCGCCCGAGGGGTTCCGCCTGCTTCACGGGTGCGAGCTCGAGATCCGGGCGGACGGGAAGCTGGACTTCGAGGACGAGCTGCTGGCACGGTTCGACGTGGTCGTCGCGTCGGTCCACGTGGGTCGCCGGCAGTCGCGCGGCGACCTGACGCGTCGCACGCTCAACGGGATCCGCAGCCCGCACGTCGACGTCATCGCCCACCCGTCCGGCCGGAAGATCGACGAGCGGCCCGACCTGGACCTCGACTGGGACCTCGTCTACGGCGAGGCGGCGCGGACGGGCACGGCGCTCGAGATGAACGGGTAGCCGCCACGCCTGGATCTCGCCGTGGAACGGGCCCGGCGTGCCGTCGGCATGGGCTGCCTGGTCGCGATCGATTCCGACGCCCACGACATCCACGAGCTGGACTATCTGCGCTGGGGCGTCAGCCAGGCGCGACGTGCGTGGATCGGCCCCGAATCGGTCGTCAACACGCGCTCACGCGATGAGCTGCTCGCCTGGGCGGCGGGCAAGCCGGGCAGGATCTGATGGCCGCCCGGATCCAGGGCACGTCGGACGGGGGCGCGGGCCAGCGCGACCTGGCGCTGGTCGCGGTCACGGTCGTGGGACTGTCCCGGTTGGTCGAACCGCCGCTGGTCTGGCTTGTCGCCGCACTCCTGCTCGGCGCGGTCGTGCTGGGCGCCCTCCAGGTGCTCGCCGACGAGCTTGCTCCGGCCGAGGCGGAATCGGGCGTGCCGATCGAGGCCCTGATCCTGCCGGCCGTGGCCGCCGTCGCCTGCGTGGGGGCGATCCGCCTCATCCCCTTCGGGCTGTGGCTGGCGCCGGCGCTCGCCCTGACCTGGCTCCTCGTTCGCCGCGCGCTGGCGCTCGAGGCCCGGATCAACCGCGCGACGAGCGGGTTGACCGCCGACGACCAGACGGCAGCGCTGGTCATGATCCTGTTGATCAGCTTCATCGGTTTCAGCGGCGTGGCGGCGATGGTGCCTGGCGCCCTGATCGGTCCACCCGACCCGCGCGGCACGCTGCCCGAGACGAACCTCCTGGTCCTCGCGATCGGCGACGGGATCATCGCCGGGCTTCTCGGCTTTCGTGCGGTGGCGCTGCGCGTGCCGCGGCTGTCGGACGCGCTCTGGTCAGCAGGCACGTACATGGCCGCGATCGCGATCGGTGCCGCCGCGCTGCGGGCGATGGAGATCCCGCGACTGGTCGGGCCGGCCCTGCTCACCCTGGCGGTCTACCTGTGGGATGCGCTGACGGGGACCACGCCGGCGCGCCGCCGCGAGCTGCGCTGGCTGTGGCAGTTCGGGCTGCTGGCCGCGCTGGGCGTCGTGGTCACGGCCTGGAACCTGATGCTCCGATCCTGAACGGGCTCCGCAGGCGGACAGGGGTCGCTTGCCGATGCATGTCGGATGCATCAAGTTGGGGAGGGGGCCCGCCACGGCCAGCGTCGATGCATCGGACGTGCATCGACCGGACGGTCCCGTTCGCGGACGCCATCGGCCCGGGTGTTTGACGCGTCGGCCTCAGCGTGCTAAAAGCGATACTCGCGCATTGGCCCGCGTCGCCGCGCGCCCTGCTCCAGACCCGCTCCGAACCTCGCCACGCCCCGAAAGGACGACCGCCTCGTGACCTTCCCCGATATCGAGAGCACCGCCCAGAGTCCCGTCAACCTGACCCGCCAGAAGCGGCAGCTGGCGGACCAGGCGATCGCGCAGGCGTCGGCCGCGAAATGGGCCGAAGCAGCCGCGATCAACCGGAAGCTGCTCGAGCTCGGGCCCGATGCCGAATCGGAGAATCGCCTGGCGAAGGCGCTCTGGGAGCTGGGCGAACTCCGCGCCGCGCGCGAGCATTACCAGACCGCCCTGGCCCTCGACCCGACCAACCGGATCGCCGAGCGGAACATCGACCGGCTCAAGGTCCTGC
>JACQEF010000315.1 GCA_016200745.1 Chloroflexota bacterium
CGGTGGCGATGGGCGGCGCGACCGTCGCGATGCCCATGCCGGACCTTCGCGTCCCGACGACCGACCGGAACGCCGCACCGGCCTGGGAGCCGGACGCGCGCGACCGCCGACCCGGGCGGCAGTCCACGGCACCGTCGCCGCGGCCGTCCGGGCGCGGCGGGCTGCGGCTGCCGCTGGTCGTTGCCCTCGCGGTGCTCGGGCTGGTCGTGCTCGTCGGCGGCGTCGGCGCCTACGTGCTGCTGCCGTCGGCGACGATCGTGGTCACGCCGCGGCCGGAGGCGCTCTCGCCGCTGACCCTCACCATCAGGGCCGACCCGGCCGCCACCCAGGCCGACCCCGCAACGCTGGTCGTTCCGGCCGTCACGGTGCCGATCGACGTGTCCGTCACGGACACCTTCCAGGCGACCGGGAAACGCGTCGAGGAGACGAAGGCGACCGGCCAGGTCCGCTTCTCGAACCTCGATTTCCTGCGTACGAACACCGTGCCCGGAGGGAGCATCGTCAGCACCGGAGCCGGCGTGAAGTTCCGGACCAACTCGACGGTCACCGTGCCCAAAGCCGACCTCGTCGGGCTGACGGTCTTCCCCGGCCGTGCGACGGTCGGCGTGACCGCGGTGGACGCGGGCCTGGCCGGTAACGTCGAGCCCAACACGATCGTGATCGTGCCCAAGGGCGAGGACCCACAGGCGCTCAAGGTCGTCAACCCCGACGCGACCGGCGGCGGCAAGCACGACGAGTTCCCCAAGGTCGCCCAAGCCGACGTCGACGCGGCGCTCAAACAGCTGGGGACCGCCCTCGACGCCGCGTTCAAGGATCGGTTGACCGATCCGTCCATCGCGGGTACCGGCTCGACCGTCTTCCGCGACACCGCCGTACTCGGCAAGGCGACCCCGGACGTCGATCCGGCCACCCTGGTCGACAAGGAGATCACCGCGTTTCAGCTGGGATTGAGCGCAACGGGTACGGTGGTCACCGTGGATGAGTCCCCGATCGCCTCGCTCGCCGAACAGCGGTTCCGCTCCAGCGTGACGGCCGGTTACCAGCTCGTGGCCGGCTCGATCAAGGTCGACGTCGGCGCGGCCACGGTCACGGGACAGGTCGTCAGCTTCCCGGCGACGGCCACGGGCCAGCAGATCGCCACGCTTGATCCGGCCGAGCTCAGGCGGTTGGCGATGGGCAAGTCGCTGGCCGACGCCCGGGCGGCGCTTGCCGCGTACGGCGACGTCACCGTGACGGCCTGGCCGGACTGGGTCGGGACCATCCCCACGATCGACAGTCGCGTCAGCGTCTCGATCCAGGGCTCGGTGCCGGTCGAGACGCCCGGACCATCGGTCTCACCGTCGTGACGAGGCTGCTCGGCATCGATCTCGGCGAGCGGCGGGTGGGTCTCGCGCTGGCGGACCGGGACGGATCGGCGGCCCGACCGCTGGCGACGATCCGGCGGTCGTCCGGCCTGGAGGGCGACGTGACCGCGATCCGGATCATCGTCAACCGCTACGAGGTCGACGAGCTGGTCGTCGGCGATCCGCTCGAGGCCGGCGGCGACAATGGACCGCAGGCGACGATCACCCGCGCCTGGGCCGCGGCCGTCGGCGAGCGGCTGGGCCTGCCGGTCACCTTGCGCGACGAGCGGCTGTCGAGCCACGTCGCGGAGACCCGCCTCGGCCCGATGAAGCGCGGCCGGTCCGGTGGTCCCCCGAGCAAGACGCAACGCGACGCCTACCGGGCCCGGGTCGATCGCGAGGCGGCCGCGATCATCCTGCAGGACGAGCTCGACGCCCGGGCCGCCGCGGGCGGGACCGCGTCGTGACCCTCCGATCCGGGCGCCGGCCGCGCGACCGCCACGAGCAGCAGGCCCGACCGTACGACGCCGACGCCTACGCCACCGAGACGTCGCGTGACGAGGACGGGCCGCTGCGACCGCGCGGCGATCGGGGCGGATCCGGCCGGGGCGGGTTGACCGGCCTGGTGCGCTTCCTGGTCTTCGCGCTCGTGCTGGCGGCGATCGTGCTGATCGTGGCGTTCACGGCGCTTCGGCCGGCGGTGAACAGCCTGGTGCTCAGCGTGGCCGAGAACAACCCGGCGGCGCTCCAGCTGCCGTTCGTCAAGGACATCGTTCGCGAAGACCTGGGGACCGCGCTGACCGCGCCCGTGTCGTCGGATACGACCCAGGTCGAGTTCCTGGTCGAGCCCGGGGACACGGCGCGCTCGATCGCGGACCGGCTGCAGTCGCAGGGGCTCCTCGGCGACAGCCGGGCGTTCGTGTTCATCGCCATCGATCGCCAGCTGACCGGGTCGCTCCAGCAGGGAACGTTCGTCCTGCGCCGGAACCTGACGCCAGACCAGCTGGTCACCGCGCTGCTCAACCCACCGGTCGTCAAGTACGTCGACATCCAGCTGCGGACAGGATTGCGTCTCGAGCAGGTGACCGCCAAGCTCGAGACCCTGACGGACCTCAAGCTGGACCCGGTGGCGTTCTACCGCCTCGTCAAGTCCCCGCCGGCGAGCCTGATCGACGACTACCCCTGGCTCAAGGCCATCCTGGCCGACGCGCCCGACGGCGCCTCGCTCGAGGGCTTCCTGTGGCCGTCGAGCTACCGGGTGCTGCCCGACACGACAGCCGAGGAGCTCGTCCGGCTGATGCTGGACAACTTCATCGCCAATGTCGGCGAGGAGCGCCTGAGCGTTCCGGCCGCGCGTGGCATGACCTTCTACCAGGTGATCGTGCTCGCCTCGATCGTCGAGCGCGAGGCGCAGCTCGACGAGGAGCGTCCGCTGATCGCCGGGGTCTACGCGAACCGGCTCAACCCCAAGATCTGGCCGCGCGGAGTCCTCGAGGCCGATCCGACGGTGATCTACGCCCACGACACGGCCGAGCTGGACAAGCTGCCCGTGCCCGACTGGCTGCAGTACTCGTTCTGGGGCCCCATCGGCGGTGGTCTTGCGGATTACCCGCTTCCGGCGTCGCTGGCGGCCTACAACACCTATAGCCACAAGGGACTCCCGCCGGGTCCGCTGTGCACGCCGACGATCGCCTCGATCGATGCCGCGCTCGACCCCGACACGAGCACCGGCTATCTGTACTTCGTGGCCAAGGGTGACGGGACGGGGAGCTCGGCCTTCGCCAAGACGTTCAAGGAGCACCAGGCCAACATCGCCAGGTACCTCAAGAAGCCGTGAGCGAGCGCTCGAGCGGCGGCGCCAGGTCCCGGTCCTGGCCGTCGCCGGCCGACTTCGCCGCGCCGCCCGGCCCGGTGGAACGCGCCAGGTGGGAGGAAGCCGACCGGGCCGCCCGTCCGGCCCGCCTGGCGAGGCTCCGGGCTCGATTCGCCGACGCCGGCGTCGATGCCTACTTCGGCGTCCGGCGCGAACACATGCGCTACCTGACCGGCTTCAGCCTGGCCGAAGGCGAGGAGAAGGTGGCCGGCCAGTCCGGCCAGTTCCTGGTCACGGGCGACGAGGTCGTGGTCCTGGCCGATTCCCGATACACGATCCAGGTCGGTCGCGAGGCGCCGGAATCGCGGGTCTTCACCGCCTACAACGACCTGCCGGCGCGCTGGCCCGAGCTGCTCGCGTCGGCCGGGGCACGGCGGGTCGCGGTCGAGGCCGGGTTCGTGTCGCAGGCCACCTGGAGCCGGCTCGCGGCCGCCGCACCCGACGTCGACCTGGTCCCCGTCGAGGGATGGGTCGAGGCCGACCGAGCGACCAAGGAGCCGGCCGAGCTCGCCCGCGTGGCGGCCGCCTGCGCCGTCGCCGATCGCGCCCTGGCCGCCTTGCTGCCCGAGATCCGGACCGGGCTGACCGAGCACGCTCTCGCGCTGCGGCTCGAGTGGCTGATCCGGACCGGCGGCGCCGAGGCGCTCGCCTTCGACGTCGCCTGCCTGGCCGGTCCGGAGGCGGCGCTGCCACACGGCTCGCCCGGCGACCGGCCGATCCTCGACGGGACCGTGCTGCTGTTCGACTTCGGCGCGCAGGTTGCCGGGTATCGGAGCGACATGACGCGGACGCTGTTCGTCGGCGAGCCGGCCGGGCGCGACCTCGACATCTACCGGCTGGTCGCGACCGCGCAGTCGAGCGCGATCGACTGGGTCGCGGCGGCCGTCAGCACTGGCACCGGGCCGCTGCCGACCGGCCGCGCGGTCGACGCCGCCGCCCGCAACGTCATCGAGGCGGCGGGTCACGGCGAACGGTTCGGCCACGGCACTGGGCACGGGATCGGCCTGGCGACCCACGAATTGCCGTCGCTCGGCAAGTTCGCCCCGGACGTGCCGTTGCCCAGTCCGACGGTCTTCTCCGTTGAGCCCGGCATCTATCTCGAGGGCGAGATGGGCGTCCGGATCGAGGACCTGGTCCTGCTCGACGCGAGCGCCCGTCGCCTGGAACGGCTGACCAGGTTCCCCCGGGAGGCTCTCGTCGTCGGATAGGCGTGGCCGCTCGGAACGTCCGCGCGAAGGGGCCAGTTGGCACTCGATGGGCGAAGGCGAACCGCTATCGTGGTGGCAGGCCGCGACTTCGGGAGTCTGCATTCATGCCCGTGCTGCGCCGTCTCAAGATCGCCGCCGTCTCGGTCCTGCTGGCCGTGTTCGCGATGGCAATGGTGGGAGGCATGGTCCTTCCGCTGATCGGCGTCCCGCTCACGCCGACACCGACGCTGACAGTGACGCCGAGCGGGATCGCCGAAACGATGATCGCGCTCGTTCTCGCCGTCCTGATCTACCGGGACATCGTGCGGCGCGAGCGGCGGGGGGTCTGATCCTCCGGCCCCCGTCTCGAGGCTGCCGCGGCGGTCGGATACAATCGCGGCTCGACCCCGCAGACGGATACCCGGCATCCGCATGTCAGCATCGCGGACCGTCGCCGTTCACCGCAGGAGCCCACCCGCATGATCAGCACCGGCGAACTCAAGAAGGGCGTGGCCATCGAGCTCGACGGCGAGCTCTGGCAGATCCTCGACTACCACCACATCAAGATGGGTCGTGGCTCCGCCCAGGTCCGGATCACGCTCCGCAACATCAAGCGCGGCCAGACGGTCGAGCGGTCGTTCCAGGCGGGGACCAAGTGGCCGCGCGCGTCGATGGAGAAGCGTCCGGTCCAGTTCCTCTACCGCGACGACAGCGACTACCACTTCATGGACACCGACACGTACGACCAGTTCGTGCTCAGCGGCGAGCAGCTCGGCGACACCGCGCCGTACCTGAAGGACGGGATGACCCTCGACCGGACGAGCTACCAGGGCGAGACGATCGGGGTGGAGCTGCCGGTGACGGTCGACCTCGCGGTGGTCGACACCGAGCCCGGGTTCGCCGGCGACACCCAGTCGGGCGCGCGGAAGCCCGCCACGACTGAGACGGGGCTGGTCGTCCAGGTCCCGATCTTCGTGGAGCCAGGCGACACGATCCGGATCGACACCCGGACCGGGGAATACCAGACCCGCGTCTGACCGCCGGATGACCCGCGAGGAGCCGCCGGACTGGGCGCTGCCGAGCTGGGACGCCGTCCCGGCCGAGCCGGAGCGAAGTCGTTCAGCGCCGAGCCGCACGCCTGTCTCGCCACCGCGACCGGTGACGCCGGCGACGCTCGGCGCGTTCGGGGTCCGGATCCTGGGCGTCAGCGAGGTCACCCGCGCGATCCGGGGCGCGGTCCGCGCCGACCCGCAGCTGGCTGACCTGTGGGTCGAGGGGGAGATCGGCCGCGTCACGATCTCGTCGGCCGGGCACGCCTACTTCGCGCTCAAGGACGAGCGCAACCAGCTCCAGTGCGTCTGGTTCCGCGACGACCGGCTTCGCTCGGCCTTCGAGGCACAGGCCGGCCTGCGGGTGGTGGCTCACGGCCGGGTGGACCTGTTCGAGCCGCAGGGCGCGCTCCAGCTGTACGTCGATTCGATCCAGCCGGCCGGGTTCGGCGATCTCGCCCTGCGGTTCGAGGCGCTCAAGGCTCGGCTCGCAGGCGAGGGGCTGTTCGACGTCGCGCGGAAGCGGCGGCTGCCCGATCGCCCCGCCACGATCGCGGTCGTCACCAGCCCGAGCGGGGCGGTCTGGAAGGACATCTGCCACGTCCTGGGTCGCCGCTGGCCGCTCAGCCGCGTCGTCCTGGTCGCCGCGCAGGTCCAGGGCGACGGTGCGCCGGCCAGCCTGGTGGCCGCCCTCCGCAAGGTCGAGCGCTACGCGGTGGAGCGGACGGCGGCCGGCCTGTTCGAGCAGGCGCCGTCGGTCACGATCCTGGCGCGCGGCGGCGGGTCGCTCGAGGACCTGTGGGCGTTCAACGACGAGCGGGTCGTTCGCGCGGTGGTGGCGCACGCCCTGCCCCTGGTCTGCGGCATCGGCCACGAGGCCGACGTGACGCTGTCGGACTTCGCGGCCGACGTCCGCGCGCCCACGCCCTCGGCGGCGGCCGAGATCGTCGTGCCGGACCGCCAGGAGGCGCTCGGCGGGGTTCGTGCCATGGGTCGGCGACTCGACGGGGCCGCCTCCGCCCGCGTTCGGGCCGCGGGCCGGGAGGTGGTGGCCGAGCGGCGTGCGCTCGACCGGCTCGGGCCCGGGGCCCAACTCGCCTCGATGCGCGAACGCGTCGGCCTGCTCCTCGACCGGGCCACCCGCGCCATCAACGACCGGATCGTGGTCGAGCGCCAGGTCACCGGCCGGCTCGGCCCGCGGCTCGGCGCGATCCTGCCCGGC
The DNA here is from genome assembly GCA_016200745.1 of Chloroflexota bacterium. GTDB lineage: Bacteria > Chloroflexota > Limnocylindria > Limnocylindrales > CSP1-4 > SPCO01. The sequence goes on from JACQEF010000315.1 coordinate 6,675, forward strand.
CGGCTCGCCCGCGACCGGGCGCAGCTCTAGCGATTCGGGCGGATCCACGCGCTGGCCGGCCGCAGGGTGGCCCGGGGCCGCGCCTCGCTCGACAGCGCGGTCGCCGCGCTCCAGGTGCTCGGCCCGCAGGCGACCCTCGAACGTGGCTACGCGATCGTGCGGCGCCACGTCGATGAGCGCATCGTGCGCGATCCGGCGGAGGCACCGCCCGGAACGCGGCTGACGGTTCGCGTGGCGCGCGGCGAGCTGCCGGCGACGGCCGATCCGCGTGCCTGAGCTGGCCGTGTTCCTGGCGATCGCCGCGGTCCTCGCGGTCGCCGGGATCCGGGTTGGTATGCTCGTTGCCCCGCGCCTCGACCGGATGACCGAACCCCACGATGAGGACGATGGTGCCGACACCGACTGAACCCGCGATCGACAGCCTGGGCTTCGACGACGCGCTGGCCGAGCTCCAGCGGACCGTGGCCGAGCTCGAGGCCGGCGGACAGCC
>JACQEF010000324.1 GCA_016200745.1 Chloroflexota bacterium
CCAGACGCGCTGCTGGCTGGTGTCCTTCTGGCCCCGGTTGTGCAGGTACCGGTTGAACCGCGCCTGGTAGATCGCGGCCAGCGGGCCGAGGCCCATCTAGACGGTCGGGAACTCCCAGAAGTCGGGCATCAGGCGCGGGTGCGGGTAGGAGCTCAGGCCCTGCCCCGGGACGACCTCGCGCCGGAAGTGATCGAGCTGCTCCGCCGTGAACCGGCCTTCGAGGAACGCCCGGGCATAGATCCCGGGCGCGGCGTGGCCCTGGTAGAAGATCAGGTCACCGCCGCCCTCGGCGTCCTTGCCCCGGAAGAAGTGGTTGAACCCGACCTCGTACAGGCTGGCCGCCGAGGCATACGTCGCCAGGTGTCCGCCGATCCCCGGGAACCGGTTGTTGGCGCGCAGGACCATGGCGACGGCGTTCCAGCGGATCAGCCGGCGGATCCGGCGCTCCATCGCCTCGTCGCCCGGGAAGTACGGCTCCTGCTCGGGGCTGATCGTGTTGATGTAGCGCGTCTGGGTGAGCGGGGGAAGGCCGATCTGGAGCTGGCGTGCTCGCTTGAGGAGCTTGTAGATCAGGAAGCGGGCCCGGCTCTCGCCCTCCTGGGCGACGACCTGGTCGAGTGACGCGAGCCAGTCTTCGGTCTCGGAGGGATCGATGTCGGGAAGCTGGTGCTTGAATTCGTCGAAATACATGGGGTCCAAAGGGTAGCCCATCTCGCTCGGAACGGGACATTGCGAGTCGGTCGCGGTCGACCCGTCCTCCAGTCGCCGCCTACGCAGCGCCGCGACCCGTGTAATGCGACTGCAACAGACATTGCAGTCCGAGCCACCACGCCCGGGAGGCCCCGGCACCCATGCTGGCGTCCACCAACGGCCCAAGTGGCTCACGAAAGGACAGACACCCATGACCGACCGCGAAACGGTGGTCGTTACCGACCGCGGATCGAGCACCGGACTGATCGGCGGCATCGTGCTCGTCATCCTCCTGCTCGCCGGCATCTGGTTCTTCGTGCTCGGCGGCAACGGCGGCGGCAGCACCGTCACCAACAACAACACCAACGGCGGGAATCCGGCTCCCAGCCTCGACGTCTCGGCGCCGGCGGCCTCGTGACCGAGCGCCACGCGACCGTCGCCCAAGACGCGCCGGGCTTCGGCCTGCTCGCGGGCATCGCGCTGGCGGCGGTCCTGCTGCTCGGCGCATGGCTCGTGGCCGGTGGCCTCGGCCGAGCGTCGGTCCGCGTCAACGACCACACGAACGACGCGGTGCCGACCGTCGACCTGCGGGCGCCTGCCCGGCCGGGCGTCGCGTGACGGCCACGGAGCGTCCGCACTCGACCCACCCGTCCATCCCACCAGGAGCCGCCCACATGACGGCGGTCGCCGCGTGGAGCACCATGACATCCAACAAGGAGGTGACGGTGAGCACCCAGCCGCTCGTGCTCGTCGCCGACGACGAGCCCCGCATCACCAAGCTCGTGTCCATCGCCCTCGGCGAGGAAGGGTTTCGCGTCGTCACTGCGACCAGCGGTGAGGAGGCCCTGGCCAAGGCCGAGGAGGTCCGTCCGGACATCGTCCTGCTCGACATCGTCATGCCGGATCTCGATGGCATCGAGGTCATGCGCCAGCTCCGTGAGCGGCGTCCGGTGGCGGTCATCCTGCTGACCGCGAAAGGCTCGACCGCGGACAAGGCCAAAGGCCTGGACCTCGGCGCCGACGACTACATCGCCAAGCCGTTCCACCCCGACGAGCTCGCGGCACGCGTCCGCGCCGTCCTGCGCCGATCGTCGGGTGCGCAGCCCGGGTCCGGCATCCTGAAGTTCGACGACGTCGAGATCGACCTCGAACGCCGGATGGTCACCCGTGGCGGAGAGCTCGTCCAGCTCTCGCGCACGGAGTGGCTGCTCCTCCAGCACCTGGCCGCCAACGCCGGCAAGGTGGTCCTCCATACCGAGCTGCTCACCAAGGTCTGGGGCCCGGAGTACCGCGACGACCTCCAGTACCTGCGCGTCTGGGTCTCTCGCGTCCGTCGGAAGCTGGGCTCGGAGCCCGGTGAGCCCGGCCGGATCAAGACCTTCCAGGGCATCGGCTATCTCCTCGACGTCGAGCCGCCGACGCCGGTCGAGACGGCCCCGGCGGAACCTGCCGACGAGCGCTCCGCGCTGATCGGCTAGCGACCCGACCGGCCGGCCCGCCAGGGCGTACGCTCGGGGCGTGCAGCGTTACGACCCGCGGACCGCGCTGATCGTCGTCGACGTCCAGAACGACTTCGCCGATCCTGGCGGCGGGCTGTCCGTCGCCGGCGGCGATCGCATCATCGGGGCGGTCAATCGCGAGATCGGCCGGGCCCGGGAGGCGGGCGCCCTGGTCGTGGCCACGCAGGACTGGCATCCCGAGCACACGCCGCACTTCGTCCGTGACGGCGGCGTCTGGCCGGTCCATTGCGTCGGGGGGACCTGGGGCGCGGAGCTCCACCCCCATCTCGCGCTGCCCCACGACGCCCCCCGCGTCCGCAAGGGCGCGAACGGTGAGGATGGCTACTCGGGCTTCACGATGCGCGACCCGGCGAGCGGCTCGACGGTTCCGACCATGCTCGAGGGCCTCCTCGGCGACAGCGGCGTCGACTCGGTCGTCGTCGTCGGCCTCGCGACCGACTACTGCGTCAAGGCCACCGCGCTCGACGCCCTCCGGCTCGGCTTCCGGACGACCGTCGCCACCGACGCCATCGCCGCCGTCGACCTCCAGCCCGGCGACGGCGAGCGGGCGCTCGCCGAGGTCCGGGCGGCGGGGGGCACCCTCGTACCGGCCATCGACTGATGGGCCGACTCCTCCGCGCCGCGCTCGCCGGCGCCGCCCTCGCCTGGATCGCCGACCGGATCCTGGCCGGCCGGGCGGCAGGGGCACCGCCACCGCCGGTCCATACGTCCGTCCGCATCCACGCGCCGGTCGAAGCGGTCTGGGATGTCCTCGCCGACATCGAGGGCCAGCCTCGCTGGATGCGCGACCTGAAGGCCGTGCGCCTGGAGGACCGGGGCACGATCGGCGTCGGGACCCGGGCGGAGGGCGACGTACGCATCTTCGGGATGGCGGCCCTCGACCCGGTCACGATCACCGCGTTCGAGCCGCCCCGGCGGTTCGGCATCCGCCACGACGGCCGGTTCAGCGGTACGGGCGACATCCGGCTCGATCCCGGCCCCGGCGGCGACGGCACGATCGTCCGCTGGTCCGAGACCCTCGTGCCGCCGGTCGTGCCGCACGTGGCCTCGTGGCTCCTCGCGCCGGTCCTGCGGCGCGTCTTCCAGGCCGACCTCGACCGCCTCCGCGAGCTCGTCGAGACCGGCTCGGTGGCGGACTGAGCGGGCCCGTGGAAATCCACCTCGTCGACGCCACGTACGAGCTGTTCCGGGCGCATTTCGCGCCCCGGCCGCCGGTGCTCGGACGGGACGGGGTGGTCCTGTCGGGCGTGTCGGGTCTCGCCGAGCAGCTCCTCTACCTCCTCCGCGAGGAGGGTGCCACCCACGTCGGTTGTGCCACCGACCGCGTGATCGAGTCGTTCCGTAACGACCTGTTCGCGGGCTACAAGTCGTCGGCGGGCATGCCGCCCGAGCTGCTCGCCCAGTTCCCGATCGCCGAGGCCGCGGTCGAGGCGCTCGGGATCGCCCTCTGGCCGATGGTCGAGTTCGAGGCCGACGACGCGATCGCCGCGGCCGCCATCCGCTTCGCCGAGGACGCGCGGGTCGACCGGATCCTCGTCTGCACCCCCGACAAGGACATGGCCCAGCTCGTCCGGGATGCCCGGATCGTGCTCTGGGACCGCCGCCGGGGCCTGGTCTACGACGATGCCGGGGTCCGGGCGAAGTGGGGCGTGGCGCCCACCTCGATCCCCGATTACCTGGCAGTCGTGGGCGATTCGTCGGACGGTTATCCCGGGCTCCCGGGCTGGGGCGCGAAATCCGCGGCCGCCGTCCTCCTGCGCTACGGCCACCTCGAGGACGTGCCGTCGCACGCCTCGGCATGGGAGGTCCCCGGCGTGGGCGGCACGCGCGCGATCTCGCTGGCCGCCTCGCTGCGCGAGCACTGGGCCGAGGCGATGCTCTACCGCGACCTCGCCCGGCTCAGGACCGCCGACGACGGTGTCCAGATTCGCCAGCACCACCCCGACGAGCTCCGCTGGGAGGGCGTCCCGCGGGCAGACTGGGAGGCGTTCTGCGAGGAGTGGGGCCTCGAGCGGCTGGCCCGCCGCCCGCACCGCTGGCTCGAGGACTGACCGGGCTCGAGTCAGCGAACAAGCGCCAGCAGGGCCTCGTGATGCACGGCCGGCGCGGCCAGGATCCCGATCGATCGCGGGCCGTGGGCGAGGCTGAACCACGGTCCGCCGTCCATCGCCGTCACTCGGGCGCCGGCACGCTCGGCGATCAGCCCGGCCGCGGCCACGTCCCACGCGGACAGGCCGCCCTGCTGGACGAACGCGTCGAACCGGCCGTTGCCGACATAGGCGAGCGCGAGCGCGGCGGATCCCATCGAGCGCGGGATGCGGATCGCCTTGCGGACGTTGCGCGACCGCGTCACGGCGGACCGCCCGCTGAGCGCCATCGAGATGACGAAGTCCGACACCTTGTCCTTGACCGAGGCCCGGATCGGGCGTCCGTTGAGGGTGGCCGGCCCGTCCACCGTCGCCCCGAACCACTCGTTGCGGGTCGGGTCGACGATCACCCCGATCGAGGGAACGCCGTCCACGACCAGGCCGATCGAGACGCAGAAGACCGGGATGCCGTTGGCGTAGTTCACGGTCCCGTCGAGCGGATCGACGATCCAGACCCGGCCACGGCCCGAGGTGGGCGCCTCGCCGGCGACGGCGCGGTGCTCGCCGGTCTCCTCGGCCAGGATCGCGTCGGCCGGATATCGCTCGTGGATGTGCTCCACGATCATGGCCTCGGACAGGTGGTCCGCCTCCGTGACCACGTCGCGTGCGCTCTTGTAGTCGATCTGCTCGAGCCGCTCGTAGTGGTCCATCAGCACGATGCCCGCCCGGCAGCCGAGCTCCCTGGCGAACTCCAGGTCGTCCGCCCAATCCGTCACGGCGTGCTGCATTCGACCGACAGCGGCCGGACGTCGGAACCGAGCTCGTCGAGGTGCTTGGTGAACGACAGGGTCTGGCCCGGCTTGATCCTGGGGCTGAGGATGAGGCCGCCGATCCCGCCGTTCCGGTCAGCCGGGTCCTGGACGCGACAGGTCGTCTGGCCGGCGCTGCTCCCCGTGTTGGTGACCTGGAGGGTGATCGCCAGGCCGGCGGCGTCCGGCGCGGCGGACACGATGGTGGCGTCGAACGGCCCGACGCCGCTGACGGCCAGGCGGGCGACGATCGCCAGGGCGATCACCGCAGCGGCGACGCCGCCGATGGCGATGCCGTGGACCTGTGACGCGGACGAGTCTCGCAGGCCGAGCGGGTTGCAGCGTTCGCACAGGCCGACATCGATCGGGACGGGCGCCCCGCACCGGACGCAGGGATGGGTGATCTCCGGGACGACGGTCGTGGGGGCGGTCACGGCCGAGATGTTGCCACGAACGGGGCCAACGAGCCGCCGGCCCGTGTCGGCCGGCGCACGTGGCGCGCCTACCAGCGGTCGACGGCCGCCACCAGCGCGTCCACGTCCCCGGTCGTCCGGGCCAGGACGATCGCGCCGTCGGCGCCGGCCTCCCGCCAGCGCGCCCACGTCCCGCGCGGGTCGGCGACCCACGGCGCTTCGGCCAGCCGTTCGTCGCTCAACCAGTCGTCCCCCTGGAACCCGACGATCACCCGCTGGTCCGCCCGCCGCCGGCCGGCCGCCTCGAGCGACTCCAGGTAGGCCGGCAGGTTGGCCTCGAAGTTGGTGTCGAACGTGGTCCAGCCGTCGCCGATCCGGCCGGCAAGCCGGGCGCCGGCCACGGTCTCGCCGCCGATCACGATCGGTGGCGGCAGCTCGGGGATCGGCCGCGCGTACGCCTCCTCGAGCGGATAGAAGGGCGACGGCCGCGTGACCGGACCGCCGGCCCACAGCGCCCGCAGCACCGCGACGGCCTCCTCGAGCCGGGCCACCCGCTCGGGGGCATCCGGAAAGGCCATGCCGTAGGCCGCGTGCTCGCGCTGCGCGCCGCCGATCCCGATCCCGAGGACCAGCCGGCCGCCGCTCGCGACCTGGAGCGTGGACGCCATCCGGGCAAGCAGGGCGGGATGCCGGTTCATCACGTTGGCGACGAACGGCCCGACGGTCGCCCGCGACGTGGACGCCGCGGCCATCGACAGGATCGTCCAGCTCTCGACGACCGGGACGGTCTTCTCGCCCTGGCCCATGAAGTGATCCCAGGCCCACAGCCCGGCGTAGCCCGCCGCGTCGAGTCGCCGGGCGCTCTCGAGCCACCAGCCTGGCTCGGCCCGGATCGTCCGCAGGCAGACGCCGATCGGCAGCCGCTCGGTCGTCACCGGAGCCCGGTCTCGAACAGCCGGACGTCCTCGGGCGATGTCGCGTGCCCGTCGCCGCGGGTGGGCGCCAAGGCCTCGCGCGCACCGAGTGCGTCGAGGTCGGCCGGGAAGCGCCCGATCAGGTCGAGCACGACCGCCTGGATCCGTTCAGCGTTCTGGCGAAAGACCTCGAGGACGCTCGTCGCGTCGACGGCTTCGGTCCCCTCGTGGACGCCCGCGTCGTAGTCGGTGATCAGGCTGATGTTCACGACCGCCATCCCGAGCTCGCGGCACAGCCAGGCCTCGGGGTACTGGCTCATGTTGATGACTTCCCAGCCGGCGTCGCTGAACCACTTCGATTCCGCCTTGGTCGAGAAGCGCGGACCCTCGATCACGACGACCGTGCCGCGCTCGTGGACCTCGATGCCGTGGTCGCGGATCGTGTCGATCGCCAGGCGGCGCAGGACCGGGTCGTAGATCTCGGCCGAGGACAGGTGGGTCACGATCGGGCCGTCGTAGAACGTGTCCACCCGGCCGTGCGTCCGGTCCACAAACTGGTCGCAGACCACGAAGTCGCCCGGCTTGACGGCGAGCTGCAGAGATCCCGCCGCGCACGGCGAGATGACCGCCTTGACCCCGAGCGAGCGCATCGCCCAGACATTGGCCCGGTAGTTGATCCGGTGCGGGGGGATCGTGTGCCGCCGTCCATGGCGCGGCAGGAAGGCCACCCTGCGGCCCCCCACGTCGGCCAGGAAAAACGAGTCCGACGGCGGACCGTACGGCGTGTCCACCTTGATCTCGCGGACGTCGTCCAGCAGCGAGTAGAAGCCGGAGCCGCCGAACACGCCGATCTCTGCCGCATCCGAGGTCGTGGACACGCGTGGCCTCCGTCCTGTTCGGGCCGCCCGGTCGGGCCGCGATTCGCGTGGATTCTAGGCGGCGGCGCCGAACGCGGCTTAGGATGGTGCCATGGGCACCGGCCGCGGCACGTCGATCATCGCGGGCGCCGTCCTGCTCGCGATCGGGCTGTGGTACTTCGCCGACCAGACGCTCGGGCTCGCGCTTCCCCGCCTGCGCTGGAACGATCTCTGGCCGATCGCGCTGATCGTTCTCGGCGCCTGGATCCTCGCCGGA
>JACQEF010000319.1 GCA_016200745.1 Chloroflexota bacterium
CCGACCTCGTGGTCATCAACACGTGCGCCATCCGCGAAGGCGCCGAACAGAAGGTGATCGGGCGCCAGGGCCAGCTGGCCCGGCTCAAGGCAGCGAATCCGGGCCTGCGCGTCGTGCTGACCGGATGTTCGGTGCGGGAGCCGGACCGGGCCGGGCTCCGTCGCCGGTACCCGGCCGTGGACCTGTTCCTCCGCCCGGACGAGGAGCCGGAGCTGGCCGACCGGCTCGGGCTGGCCTCGGCCCAGGCGCCGATCGGCGCCGTCGGGGCGACGACCGCGGTTGGCCGGAGCGTGGTCGGCGTGGCCGACAACCTGGCCGGGACGCGAGCCCGGGCCGTCGGCGGCGGGACCGTCGCTCGGTCGTCGGCGATCTCGGCCTGGCTGCCGATCATCTACGGCTGCGACAAGACCTGCACCTATTGCATCGTGCCGTTCAGCCGCGGACCGGAGCGGAGCCGGCCGTTCGACGACATCGTCGCCGAGGCCCGGTCGCTGGCGGCCGCGGGCTATCGCGAGGTGACCCTCCTCGGCCAGAACGTCAACTCGTACGGCCACGACCTCGCGCCCGATCCCCGGTTCGGGCACGTGGACCCGTCGCGCTGGGCCGGTCGCCAGCTCGACCTCGCCGGACGGCCGGACCTCGCCGAGCTGATTTACGCGATCGATGGGCTCCGCACGGCCGACGGCCAGCCGGCGATTCCGCGCCTCCGCTTCGTGACGTCCCACCCCTGGGATCTGTCCGACCGGCTCATCGCGGCCCTCGCCGATTGCCCGTCGGTCTGCGAGCACCTGCACCTGCCCGTGCAGTCGGGCTCGGACGCGGTGCTGCGCCGCATGGGGCGCCAGTACAGCATCGAGCACTACCTCAACCGCCTGTCCCGGATCCGCGAGGCCGTCCCCGGGATCGCCGTCTCGACCGACGTCATCGTCGGCTTCTGCGGCGAGACCGAGGCGCAGTTCGAGGCCACACTCAGGCTGCTCGAGATCGTCCGCTACGACCAGGTGTTCGCGGCCGCCTATTCACCGCGGCCCGGCACGCCCGCGACGCGTCTGGAGGACGACGTCCCCGGCGACGACAAGCGCCGCAGGCTCAACACGCTCCTCGCGCTCCAGGAGGGGATCGGGCTCGAGCGCAACCGCGCCTGGCTCGGCCGCGATGTCGAGGTGCTCGTCGACAGCGTCGCGCCGCCGCGCGCGCAGGAGCACGGGCATGACGGCGACCCCGGCGCGGAAACGGCGGACGGGGCCGCGGACGCCACCCTGGCCGCCGCAGCCGCGCGGCTCACCGGCCGGACCCGGACGAACAAGCTCGTCCACCTGGCCGGCGATCCCTCGCTGGTCGGCCGGACCGTGACCGTCCGGATCGATCACGCCGGTCCGTACGCGCTGCGAGGTGCGCTCGTCGGCTCGTGACCGGGCCCGCGGCGATGCCACCGCTGATCGTGATCGGCGGCGCGACGGCGACCGGCAAGACCGAGCTCGCGATCGTGCTCGGCGAGACGATCGCCCGGGGTGGCCGCCCGGTGGCCGTGATCTCCGCCGATTCGCGCCAGGTCTTCCGCGGCCTCGACATCGGGACGGCCAAGGTGCCGGCGGCCGACCGGGCCCGGATCCCGCATTTCGGTCTGGACCTGGTCGAACCGGACCAGCCGTTCAGCGTCGCCGACTTCGTCGCGCATGCCGAGGCGGTGCTGCGCGACCTGGGCCGGGTGGACGGCGTGGCGCTCCTCGCCGGCGGGACCGGCCTCTCCCTGCGGGCCGTCGCGCGAGGCCTCGACGCGGCCGCGCTTCCGAGCGACCCGGAGATCCGCGCGCGCCTGGAGGCGGAGCTCCACGTCGACCTTCCGCCGCCTCGTGGCTATGCGGGCCCCGTCGCGTGGCTCGGCCTCACCGTCGCACCCGACGTCCATGTCCGATGGATCGCGACCCGCGCCCAGTCGCAGTTCGACGCGGGCCTGATCGAGGAGGCACGCGCGCTCCGCGAGCGCTTCGACCCGGCCCTCCCCGCCTTCTCGGCCATCGGCTACCGCGAGGCGTGGGCGGTCCTCGACGGGGAGCTGTCCCTCGACGCCGCGGTCGATCTCGATGCCCGCCGGAACGTCGCCTTCGCCAAGCGCCAGCGGACCTGGTTCCGGGCCGAAACCGGGATCAGCTGGCTCGACGCGACCGAGAGGTTGCCCGCGACCGCCGCGCTCGAGGTCAGCCGGGCCGTGGTGGAGGCCTGCCGGTCCTGAGCGACTACACTACGGCGCCATGCCAGCCACGCACCTGATCGAGACCGAACGTGTCCCCGAGCACGCCTTCCTCGTCGCCGTCGACACCGGTGACGACGCGGGCTGGTCGGCCAGTGACTCGCTGGCCGAGCTCGCGAACCTCGCCACCACGGCCGGCGCCGAGGTGGTCGGCGCGGAATGGCAGAACCGCCGCCACGTCGATCCCAACTGGTACGTCGGCAAAGGCAAGGCCGAGGACCTCGCGGCCGCCAGGCGCGAGACCGGCTTCGACATCCTGATCGCGGACGACGAGCTGTCGCCGGCCCAGCAGCGCGCCCTGGAAGAACTGCTCAACGTCAAGGTCATCGACCGCAGCCGGCTGATCCTCGACATCTTCGCGCTCCACGCCCAGACCCACGAGGGCCGCCTCCAGGTCGAGCTGGCCCAGCTCGAGTACCAGCTACCGCGGCTGACCCGGCTGTGGACCCACCTCTCGCGGACCCAGGGCGGCATCGGCTCACGCGGACCTGGCGAGTCGCAGCTCGAGACCGACCGCCGGATCATCCGGACCCGGATCACCAAGATGAAGGAGCGCGTCGACCAGGTCCGCCAGCAACGTGCCACCGCGGCCCGCGGCCGCGACCGCCGGCTGTGGCCGACCGTCGGCATCGTGGGCTACACGAACGCGGGCAAGTCGACACTGCTCAACGCGCTGGTCGGCTCGGAGGTCGCGCGCGCCGAGGACAAGCTGTTCGCCACGCTCGATCCCACCAGCCGCCAGGTCAAGCTCGGCGACGGCCAGGTCGCGATCGTGACCGACACCGTCGGCTTCATCCACAAGCTCCCGCACCAGCTGGTCGAGGCGTTCCGGGCGACGCTCGACGAGGTCAACCGGGCGGACGTCCTGATCGAGGTCGTCGACGCCTCCGATACGCACTTCGACGAGCACCGTCTGACCGTCCAGACCGTCCTCGACGAGCTCGGTGCCGGGGCCAAGCCGCGGCTGGTCGCGTTCAACAAGGCCGACCTGCTCGATCCGTCGGCGCGCGACGGGGCCGTACCCGGACCGGCGATCGCGGGCCAGGTCTTCGTCTCGGCGCTGACCGGGTTCGGGATGGAGACGCTCCGGGCTGAGATCGCGGCGCTGCTCGCGTCGCTTTGGGTGGACGTCGACGTGTCGTTGCCGTACGCGGCCGGGGAGCTGCTGGCGCGGGTCCGGGAACGCGGCACGATCGATCTCGAGTACCGCGAGCGCGACGTCCGGGTCCGTGGCCGGGTCGCGCCGGCGCTCGCCGGCGAGCTCGAAGCGGTCGCCGCGCGCTGGGCCGAGGCCGCCGGGGAGCCGTCGGAGCCGATCGCCAACACCTGAGGCCGCTGTGACAGCACCGCTGCGCCGGGCCGGGGCCGGCACGCTCGCCGACGGCTCCGAGCTCGTCTGGTCGGTCGCCGACGGGCGGCGCGGCCGGCGCTGGCGGGCGTTCGCGAGCGTCGAGGGCGTCGTGACGCATGCCCTGCTGCTCGAGGTGGACGTCACCGGG
>JACQEF010000325.1 GCA_016200745.1 Chloroflexota bacterium
GCGGAGATCAACGCCACCATCGACGGCAATCCCGGCTCCAGCTTCGACCTCGTCCGGATCAAGGGTGACGTCGACGAGAACACCGCGCGGCTGATCGCGGAGGCCGGGTTCGAGTTGCCGGGTGTCCAGGTCGCGGTCGAGGCGCGACGGGACTACACGTATGGGTCCCTGTTCTCGCAGATCCTGGGTTACACGGGCCCCGTCTCGGCCGATCAGCTGGCACAGCTGAAGGCAGCCGGCTACCTGCCCGACGACCTGCTGGGCAAGACCGGGCTCGAGGCCCAATACGAGACCGAGCTGCGCGGGACGTACGGCAGCCAGAATGTCGAACGCGACGCCGCCGGGCGCCGCACGCAGGTGCTCCAGACGGTCAGAGAAGCGGTTCCGGGCGACTCGCTGAACCTGACGATCGACACCAAGGAGCAGAAATACGCGCAGACGGCACTCGAGTGGGCCATGAAGACGATCGGGCTCAAGCGGGGCGTGGTCATTGCGATGAACCCCCAGACGGGTGAGATCGTGGCCATGGTCAGCTTGCCGACGTACGACGACAACCTGTTCGCGCGCGGGATCAGCAACACCGACTACCAGGCACTCGTCAACAACCCGGACCGGCCGTTGCTCAACCACGCCACGCAGGAACAGTTCCCGCCGGGCTCAACCTACAAGCTCGTCACGGGCACCGGTGGCCTGGCGGACAAGAAGATCACCGCGACGACTCAGCTCCAGACCAAGGCCTTCCTCACGCTCGGGACCACCAGGTTCTACGACTGGAATCGGCGCGGGTTCGGGGCCTGCGACATCTCCTGCGGGTTCGGACATTCCAGCGACACGTTCTTCTTCCAGGTGGCCGGCATGCTCGGCATCGATCGCCTGGGCTACTGGGCTCGCCAGTACGGGTTCGGTGCGCCCACCGGGATCGACCTGCCCGGCGAGGTGTCGGGCATCGTCCCGACGAACCAATGGAAACAGGACGCGCTCGGCGCTCCGATCTTCCCCGGCGAGACCTACCAGGCCGGCATCGGTCAGGGCTACGACGTCGTCACGCCGATCCAGCTGATCAACGCCTACGCGGCATTGGCCAATGGCGGGACGCTCTACAAGCCACAGATCGTGCGCGACATCGTGGCCCCGGACGGCACCGTGGTCCGGCCGTTCAAGAAGAAGGTCCTCCAGAAGGTCGACGTGCCGGGCAGCGTCCTCAAGACGATGCGCAACGCCGCACGGAACGTCGTCCTGGTGCGGCACACCTACAACCTGGTCGACATGCCGATCAAGATCGCGGGGAAGTCCGGAACCGCGGAGTTCGGGATCAAGGACTCCAAGGGCCGCCTGCCGTTCCACTCCTGGTTCGTGGGGTTCGTGCCGAAGGATCCATACAACGGCAACTTCGACAACCACGACTCACAGCTGGTCGTGCTCGCGTTCGCCTACGACTCCCGGACAAAGGGCAACGCGGCGACCGAGATCGTCAAGTACTACCTCCAGATGCACTTCGGCATCAAGAAGGATTACCGGCTGACGGACCTCCTCCAGCGCAGCAACTTCTATCAGACCAACTGATGGGCGTGATCCGAGCCGAGCCCGCGCGCGTCACCGACTGGGCGGCCAAGTCCGTCGGCGCGGCATGGCGATCGTTCGACCTTCAGCTCGTGACCTACGCCGGGCTGCTCGTCGCCGTCGGGCTGGTCATGGCCTACACCAACAGCGTGGAGGGCGGCCCCGGCGGCCAGGTCGACACGACCTTCAGCCGCGGCCTGATGTGGGCGGCCATCGCCGTGGCGGTGTTCACGGTCGCAACGTTCTTCGACTACCGATGGCTCAAGGCCCTGGCATGGCCGATCTACGCGATCCAGCTCGGCCTGCTCGCCATGACCCTGGCGATCGGCGACGGCATCGGCGGCTCCGCGCGGTGGGTGGCGCTCGGCCCTCTCACCTTCCAGTTCAGCGAGCTCGCCAAGATCCTGATGATCGTCGTCCTGGCGAGCTTCCTGGCATCCAGGGGCGGCCGGCTCAATTCGATCGGATCGGTCGTCGGCGCCTGTCTCCTGGTGGGTCCGCCGCTGGCGCTGGTCATGATGCAGCCAGACCTGGGGACCTCCCTCGTGTTCGGGGCGATCCTGGCCGGCATGCTCTGGATGTCCGGCGTGAGCCTCCGATGGCTCGGTGTCCTGGCGATCGCCACCGTGGCGATGGTCCCGATCGCCTGGAACTACCTGCTGCGCGACTACCAGAAGGAGCGACTGCTCCAGTTCATGGACTCGAACCCCGACATCCAGGGCGCCGGCTTCCAGCTCCACCAGGCGCAGATCGCCGTCGGATCGGGTGGTGCGTTCGGCAAGGGGCTGACCAACGGCACCCAGACGCAGGGCGGATTCCTGCCGGTCCAGGCGACCGACTTCGTCTTTGCCACGCTGGCCGAGGAGCTTGGGTTCATCGGCGGCCTGGTGCTGTTCGCGCTGTTCGCGCTGCTGCTCTGGCGCGTGCTGACGTCGGCGTGGCGCTCGAAGGATCCGTTTGGCACCCTGTTCGGTGCCGGGCTCGCGTCGATGATCCTGTTCCAGCTCGTGGTCAACGTGGGGATGGTGCTCGGGATCATGCCGATCACCGGGATCCCGCTGCCGTTCGTGACGCACGGTGGTGCGTCACTCGTGAGCATGGCCGCCGGGCTCGGGATCCTCCAGAGCGTCAACATCCGCCAGGCCCGCGCCGCCTGGTAGCGACGGCTGCTCGGCGATACGCCCGACTAAGGGGCTAGCCCCCGAGACCTCCGTCGCCCGGTGGGCCGCAGACGGCGGCGGCTCGGGCGTCGGGCGCGCCCAGCGCATCACGCGCTCGGCGGTGGCGCCCTGGGCCAGCACGGTGAACAGCACGATCCCGAACGTCGTGCCCTGCAGCAGCGCCCGGTCCGGGACGTCGGCCGGCAGCGACAGTGCAAGGGCAATGGCGACGGCACCGCGGAGACCCGTCCAGTTCATCACGTGGAGCCAGGACAGCGGCATCCGCGGCGCGGCCCCCAACAGGTTGGCGATGCGCGACGATCCACCGAGCAGGCCGTACACCACGAGCGCCCGACCGACGAGGACCGCGACGACCCCCCAGGCGATCGGCAGGGAGGCGTCGCCCAGGGTCCCGAGCGGGATCGCCAGCCCGATCAGGAGGAAGGCCACCGCCGTCAGGACGAAGGCCAGGAACTCCCACACCGTGTCGATGGCCTCGCGGGCACGCGGCGAGAACCCGACCCGCCGCCCGTACGTGCCGGTCACGATCCCGGCGACGACCACCGCGATGATCCCGGACTGACGGGCCAGGTCGGCCAGCACGTACGTCCCGTAGGCGGCGAGGAGCGTCAGCGTCAGCTCGATGAGATGGTCCCTCGTGAGGGCCGCCACCCGGGCGATCAGCCATCCGACCGCCGCGCCGATGCCCACGCTGGCCACGATCCCCACAACGAACGCGAGCACGTCGTCGGCGAGGCCACGGCTCTCGCTCAGGGCGCCGAGGCCGATGGCGTAGACCAGCACCGCGGTGCCGTCGTTGAAGAGGCTCTCGGCGTCGATCAGCGTGACGAGCCGAGCCGGCGCCTTGAGCTGGCGCATGGTCGCGACCACGGCGACCGGGTCCGTCGCCGACACCATCGCCCCGACGATGAATGCCTGGGCCAGCGGCAGCCCGGCCGCCACGTGGAGGACCACGGCGACGACCGCGGCCGTGACGATCACGCCGGGCACGGCCAGCAGCGCGACCCCGCCGAACGTCCGGCGCAGCTCGGCCGCGTCGAGCCGGTAGGCGGCCTCGAACACGAGTCCGGGAAGGAGGATCGTCACCGCGATGGCCGGCGGCACCTCGAGGTTGCCGCGTCCGGTGAGCGCCGACACCCCGAGGCCGACCACGACCATCGCCACGGTGTACTGGACGCGCAGCCGGCGCGAGGCGAACGCGATGACCGGCATTGCGATGAGCACGGCGACGACGATCAGGAGCGGAGCCGGTGTCTCCGTGCCGATCATCGCGCCATGCTACGCGGGCCGCAAGGCCCGGGAGAGGTGTCGCGAGGAGGCGCTACCGACGCCGGAACAGGCCTCGCCGTTCGGTGGCGTCGGTGGTCGCCGACCGGCGCCGGCCGGCGGCCCGCAGGATCGCGTCGATCTCGTCGCGATAGGTTCGCCCGATCGGCATCCGATCGAGCCACTCGATGTACTCGAGGTCCCGCCGGGCGATCTCGCCGAGCGACCAGCCGCTGTACCGGCCGAAGTTGAGGACGCTGCCCGACGGCCTGCCCGGCGGCGGGCCCGCGGCGCCGAGTCCCTCAGGACTGCGCATCGACGGATCGAACCCGCCTCCGGCCGTCGAACGGCCGGAGGTCCAGTCTCGCGAGACGGTCTCGGGAGGGCGGGGCGGCGACGCCGGCCGTCCGCTCGGCGGCGGACCACCGCCTGCCTCCCGGGTGGTGCCGGTCGCGCCCGGCGTGCCGGCGTCGTGTCCGTACGCCGTGGGCCGGTGCGGCGCTGGCGTGCCGGTCCCGGCCGGGCCGGACGCGGCCGCGCGTGACCGGTCGTACGCGACGCGCGCGGCGCGGGTGCCCAGGAGCGCCCAGGCGGCGTTGATCGCCGCCATCCTCCCGGCGGGCTCGGGTCCCGTCACGAGATCGGGATGGTATTTGCGCGCCAGCCGTCGGTATGCCGCCTGGATGACCTCGTCCTCGGCCTCGGAATCGACCTGCAGGATCTTGTAGGCGTCGAAGTCGTCAGCCATCGTCGGGGCCCATCCCGATGTTCGACAGCGAGATCACCAGTCCCGCCGGGTCGTCTGGGCTGAGGCGGCGGAACAGGTAGCTGACGACATCCCGGAAGGCCGCGGTCATGGGCAGGGCGAGGATCGCACCCAGGAGGCCGGCCAACGAGCCGCCGATGATGATCGCGAACATGACCAGCGACGGATGGAGCTCGACCGAGTCGCCCTGGATCTTGGGGACCAGGAAGTTGTTCTCGACCTGCTGGACGAGGGTGTACAGCACGAGCGCCGCCACCACCGTGCCGGGGCCGACGGTGGCGGCCAGGAGCACCGCCGGGACGGCCGAGATGATCGGCCCGATGATCGGGATCAGCTCCAGCACGCCGGCGATGACCGACAGGAGGATCGCGTAACGGCCGAAGATCGGGTCCACCAGGGTGCTGGCGACGAGGAGGCCCGCGAACGTGAAGACTCCGACGGCGAACCCGAGGATCAGCTGGCCGCGAACCCACTGGCCGAAGACGCGCTCGATCGTCCGGATGACGGCCCAGACGTCAAACCGCCAGCTGGCCGGCAGCGCCCGATCGAACTGGCCGACCAGCGCCACCCGGTCGTTGAGCAGGTAGGCCACCCAGACCGGCAGGATCAGGTAGCCGAACAGGAGGCCAATCAGGCTGCCAGCCCCGGTCAGGACCGGCATCAGGAACGAGAGGTCGATCGAGATGGTGCCGCCCGGCTGCCCGATCCCGGCCAGGATTTCGTCGATACACTCGCGGATCGCGGGCGGAATGTCCAGCTTGGCGTAGATCTCGCTCAACTTCTGGACCTGCTTGTCGAGGTCGGCCGCCAGGGTCGGGAAGTCGGCGATGAAGCGGAGCATCTCGTTGATCAGCGGCGCGATCGTCAGCCACAGGAGCTCGCCGACGACCAGGATGGCGCCGACGTAGACGAGGAGGATCGCGAGCGAGCGACGGACGCCGTGGCGCGCCAGCCAGCGGACGGGCGGATCGAGCAGGTACACGAATAGCAGGCCGATGATGAACGGGCGGACGCTGTCCTGGGCCATCAGGAGGAGGATGGCCAGGAGGATGCCCGCGCCGATCAGGACGGCGACACGCGGCGAGAGGGGCGTGAACCGGCGGTGCTCCCCGGCGCCGGACGGGTCGACGAACGGCGGGGGAGGGAGGCTCGCCGCCCAGCGCGCGGCGCGCTGCGCCGCGTCCTCGGGAGCCAGCTCGGCGGGCTCGTCCATCGTGCCGCAGACTACCAGACGTGGACGCCCGTTCCGGCCCGGCCAGGGAGCCGGCCGGCGAACCCCGATCGCTCCCGCGGCAGCGCTGGCGGCTCGTCCTGGCGCGTTCGGCCGACGCGCCGGAGCTGGCCGGGCGCGAGCTGGCCGACGCCTGGGACGAGGCGATCGCTGCGACCCGGCTGCCGTTGTATCGCGCGACGCCCGCTGGACGCGCACGAGTCGCCTGGGGTGCGCCGCTGCCAAGCCGGATGGCGGCCGAACGCGAGCCGGCCGAGATCGTGCTGAGCGAGGTGGTCCCGGTGTGGCAAGTACGGGACGCGCTGACCCGCTGCCTGCCACCCGGCTGGAGCCTGGTCGACCTCCACGACGTGTGGCTCGGCACGCCCGCGCTGGCCGGGCAGGTGACCGGCGCGGTCTATCGCGTTACGCTCGAGGCGTCCGGGTGCCCCGATGCCGATGCGGTCCGCTCCGCGGCGGCCGTGCTGCTGGCGGCCGGAGAGCTGATCCGGACGCGTCTCAAGGGCGGGACGTCGGTGGCCTACGACCTGCGCCCGTTGCTGGCGGCCCTCTCGGTGGTCGAGCCGGGTCCGCCGGTCGTGCTGCGGATCGAGACGCAGATCCATCCTGAACGGGGGTCGGGCCGGCCCGAAGAGGTCGTCGCGGCGTTGGGCGACCGCATGGGGCAGCCGATCGTCGCCCGTTCCATCGTGCGCGAGCGCCTGATCCTCGCCCACGAGCCGGCCTGATGCCCACCGGCATCGTTTCAGTTTCGTCCAGCGCACGCGATGAGTAGGTCCGGAGAGGTTCGTTACAGCGGTCGGCA
>JACQEF010000326.1 GCA_016200745.1 Chloroflexota bacterium
CACCGGCTCGAGCCGGTCGCGACCGTGGACGGCGTGGCGTTCGTCAACGACTCGAAGGCCACCAACACCGCGTCGCTCGAGGTCGCGCTCGCGAGCTTCGAGCGCCCGGTGGTGCTGATCGCCGGCGGCCGCGACAAGGGGATCGACCTCGGGGCGCTCTCGCCGGTCGTCGCCGAGCGGGCGGTCGCCGCCGTGCTGATCGGGGAGAGCGGGCCGGCGCTGGGCGGCCGCTTCCGTGAGGCCGGACTGGCCCGCACCGAATCGGCCGCCGATCTCGACGACGCGGTCCGACGCGCCGACGCGATCGCCCGGGAGGCCCTCGCCGACGCCGGCCCCGGCGCCGGCCCGGCCACCGTCCTGTTGAGCCCGGCGGCGGCTAGCTTCGACATGTTCACCGACTACGCGGCCCGCGGCCGCGCCTTCAAGACTGCGGTCGCCGCCCTGGCCGCGCGCCGAACGGGAGGAGGGGAGCGATGAACCTGGCCGGACCGATCCCGGGGTTCGCCCGCCCCGGGGCCGAGACCGACGCGGTCGCCGTCGAGCGGACGATGGTCAACCGGACGCCGGTCAAGAGCCGGGCGGGAGCGGTCCGCCGCGAGCGCCACCAGGCCGACTACGTGATCCTCGTCGTGGTCGTGGCCCTCACCGCGCTCGGGATCCTGATGGTCTACTCGTCGTCCGCCATCAAGGGGTACCTGTCGCAGGACGCCGACACGTTCGCGACCGTCGGGCCGCAGATCCAGTGGGCCATCCTCGGGATGCTGGCGATGGCACTCATGATGCGGGTCGACTATCGCTACCTGCGCCTGGTCTCGGTGCCGCTCTACGTCGTCGCAATCGTCCTGCTCGTGCTGGTGTTCGTGCCGCAGTTCAACATCGTGGTCGGTGGGTCGGCGCGCTGGCTCAAGCTCGGTCCGCTGCCGGCGGTCCACCCGGCCGAGATCGCCAAGCTCGCCCTGGTGGTCTACCTCGCCCACTGGCTGGCGGGGCGCGGCGGGAAGATCAAGGGTTTCTGGTCGGGGACCGTGCCATTCCTGCTGATCGTGGTGCCGATGATCGCGCTCGTGTTCAAGGAGCCCGACCTCGGGACGACCGGCGTGGTCACGATGATCGCCTTCACGATGTTCTTCGTGGCCGGCGCCAACCTCGTCCATCTCGCGGTCATGGCCGGCGGGGCCCTGATGGCGATGATCGTTGTCGGCCTGCGCGGCTACCAGCTGGACCGCATCCGGGTCTGGCAGGATCCCTGGCTGGATCGCCTCGGCGACGGCTTCCACACCGTCCAGGGGCTGCTGGCGCTCGGCGTCGGCGGAATTCTCGGGACGGGGCTCGGGGCGAGCAAGGTGTTCGTCCCGAACGCCTTCAACGACTTCATCTTCGCCGAGGTCGGCCAGGAGTTCGGGCTGCTCGGCTCGGTCGTGGTGATCGGGCTGTTCCTGATCCTGGCGTACTCTGGCGTCCGGATCGCGCTGGCCGCGCCCGATACGTTCGGCGCCCTGCTGGCGGCGGGCATCACCGCGTGGCTGTGCCTCCAGGCGTTCCTGAACATCGGGGTCGTCGTCGCGCTGCTGCCGATCACCGGGATCACGCTGCCGTTCATCAGCGCCGGCGGCTCATCGCTCATCATCAGCTTCGCGGCGGTCGGGATTCTCCTGTCGATCTCGCGCGAAACCGTAGAGAAGGGGACGTGGAACGAGGATGCGACTGCTGATCGTGGCCGGCGGGACGGGCGGACACATCTACCCGGCACTCGCCGTCGCCCGGTTGCTGCGCGCCCATCCTGACGGACCGGCGCTGCACTGGCTCGGCGGCCACCGCGGCCTCGAGGCGAGCCTCGTTCCGGCCGCCGGGATCGAGCTGACCCGGCTGGCCGCCCGCTCGCTCCGGACGACCGAGGCGGACGTCCACGCCGTGCTCGACCCGATCCGGCTCGGGCTGTCGGTGCCGCAGGCCGCCGCGTTCCTCGCCCGGTGGCGTCCCGCCGCCATCTTCACGACCGGTGGCTATGTCGCGGTCCCGGTCCTGCTGGCGGCGGCGCCCCTCGGCATCCCGGTCGTCCTCTGGGACGGCAACGTGATCCCGGGCCGGGCCGTGCGGGCGACCGCGCGGCTCGCCCGCGTGCTCGCCGTGTCGTTCGACGCGACCTGTCGGGCGCTGGGTCGGACGGCCGGGTCCGGGCGGCCGTGCTACGTCACCGGCACGCCGATCCGGGACGTCCGCGACGTCGACCGCGAGGCCGCCCGGCGACGGCTCGACATCGCGACCTCGGAACGCGTCCTGCTGGTCTTCGGCGGCTCGCAGACCGTTCGGCGGTTCAACGCCGCGGTCGCCGCCGCGCTGCCGACGCTCGTCGAACGGGTGACGGTCATCCACGTCGCCGGCGAGGACGGCTACGCCGGCGCGCTCGTGGATCGCGAGACCCTGCCCGAGTCCCGGCGGACGCGCTATCGGCCGTACCCGTTCCTCCGCGACGACATGCTCACGGCGCTGGCGGCCGCCGACCTGGTGCTCGGGCGGGCGGGCGCCTCCACGCTCGCCGAGGCCACCGCGCTCGGGCTGCCGATGGTCGTGGTGCCGTATCCGCATGCCGCCGGACATCAGCGGGCGAACGCGGCGAGCCTGGTCGAGGCCGGGGCCGCGCGGCTCGTCGACGACGCGGCGTTCGACGCCGCGGCGCTGCTCGAGGCGGCCGCCCTGCTCGACGATCCGGCGGCGCACGTCCAGATGTCGGCCGCGGCCCGGGCCCTCGGCCGGCCCGGCGCGGCGGCCGCGGTCGCCCGACTGGTCATGGCCGTCGCCACCCGTGGGCCGCTGCCGGAGCCCGCGGCGATCGAGCGGCTCGCCAGGGGCGGCGGGACATGATCGCGGACTTCGACGCGATCGCGATCGGGACCGAGATCCAGCGGCGGATCGGCGTCAAGACGTCGCGCGACGAGCCGCTCGGCCGGTTCACGTCGATGCGCGTCGGCGGCCCGGCCGACCTGTTCGCGGTCGCCCACAACGCGTTCGAGCTGCGCGCCCTCGTCCGCTTCGCGCGGGCCAGAGGGCTGCCGCACCTGATCGTCGGCCGGGGGAGCGACCTGGTGATCGCCGACGCCGGCGTTCGCGGCCTGGTGATCCAGGTGCGAGCCGAAGGCTCGAGGATCGAGGGCAGCCGGTACACGGCCGAGGCGGGCGTCCAGATGGCCCGCGCGGCCACGGAGACGCAGGGCGGGGGCCTGACCGGGCTCGAGTTCGGACTCGCCATCCCGGGAACGGTCGGCGGCGCGGTGTGGGCCAACGCTGGGGCCCACGGTGCCGACGTGGCCGGCATCCTCGAATCGGCGCGGCTCCTCGGCACCGACGGCGGCGAGATCGTCGTCAGCGGGGCGGAGCTCGGCTTCGGCTATCGCGACAGCCGGCTCAAGCACGCTTCCCCGGGTGGGCCGGGCGAGCTGGTCATCGAGGCCACGTTTGCCCTCTCTCCCGCGGACCCGGCGGTCATCAAGGGCCGGCTCGACGAGATCCGGCGCTGGCGGCAGGCCCACCAGCCGATCGGCCTGCCCTCGGCGGGCAGCGTGTTCCGCAATCCGCCGGGCGATTCGGCGGGCCGGCTGATCGAGGCCGCCGGGCTCAAGGGCCTGCGGATGGGTGGTGCCGTCGTCTCCGAGAAGCACGCCAACTTCATCGTCAACGACCAGAAAGGGACGGCGGCCGACGTCCGGCGGCTGGCCGAGCACGTCCGGGCCGAAGTCGCGCGCGTTCACGGCGTCGAGCTCGAGTTCGAGATCGAGTTCGTCGGCGACTGGACCGAGTGGAAGGCCGGCGCCGCGTGACCCCGGGCCGCGCTCCGGTCGCGGTGCTGCTCGGCGGCCCGTCCGCCGAGCACGACGTGTCGATCGTGTCGGGGACCGCCATCGCCGCGGCACTCGATGCCGAGGGATTCCCCGTCGAGCAGGTCCTGATCGACCTCGACGGCGGCTGGTGGTGGCTGCCCGCCGGGCACCGCCGCGACGACCGTGCACCTGCGACGTACGACGATCCGGCGGGGCTCGGCGCCGAGGGCCCGCTGTCCGTGGGCGAGGCGCTCGACCGACTCGCGGCGGGTGCGCCCAGGCCGGTGGTGGCGATCGCCCTGCACGGCCCGTTCGGCGAGGACGGGACGATCCAGGCGCTGCTCGAGTCAGCCGGTCTGGCCTACACGGGTTCGGGCGTCGCCGCGTCGGCGGTCGGCATGGACAAGGCGCTGTTCAAGCGACTGTGCCGCGGACTCGGCCTGCCCGTCGTCGACTGGCGCGAGGTCCGCCACGAGGCCTGGCTGGCGGACCCGGGCGCGGTCCGGGCCGAGCTCGAGGCGTTCGCCGCGGGTCATGGCGATCCGCGGCTCATGGTCAAGCCCGCTCGCCTCGGCAGCTCGGTCGGGATGACGCTGGTGCACGAACCGGCCGAGCTCGACGGCGCCCTGGAGACGGCCTTCCGCCACGACCCGCTCGCGCTGGCCGAGACGTACCTCGCCGGCGCCCGCGACCTGGAGGTCTCGGTGATCGGCAACGACCCGGCCCGCCTCGAGCTGTACGGCCCGGGCGAGATCGTGTCCGGCCACGAGTTCTACGACTACGCAGCGAAGTACACGCCTGGCCTGTCGGAGACGTCGATGCGAGCCGAGCTGACCGACCGGCAGCGAGCGACGATCCTGAAGATCGCGCGCGATGGCTATCGGGCAGTCGGCGCCGAGGGGTTCGCGCGGCTGGACTTCCTGCTCGTCGGCGACACGATCTACCTGTCCGAGATCAACACGATCCCGGGCTTCACGCCGATCAGCCTGTTTCCGACCCTGCCCGCCGAGGCCGGCAACACCTTCGCCGACGTCTGCCGGCGGATCGTCGAGCTGGCAATCGAGCGGCACGCCGCCCGGGCGCGCGGGCGCCTGCGCCCTGCCGACCTCCCGCGATGAGCGATCGGCACGTCTACCGCCGGACGGCGGCGCCGGTGGCCGGACGGCGGATCCGGTCGGTTCGACCGGTCCGGCGCGCGTCCGCCCGCCTCTCGGTCGCCCGGGCCGGAGCGGCCCTGGCCCTGCTGGCGTCGGCCGGGGCGATCTACGGTGTCGGCGCCTCGTCGGCGTTCGAGTACGCCGGCCTTCGCGTGGACGGTGCGGTCTACACCGACCCGGCGGCGGTGGAGACGGCGATCGCGGCCGCACGCGGCCAGAACCTGTTCCGGCTGTCCACCGGCCCGCTCCGGGCGGCACTCGCCGAGCTGCCAACGGTGGCCGGTGCGAGCGTCGGGGTCCAGCTGCCGGGGACGCTCCAGGTCACGCTCAGGGAGCGCATCCCGGTCCTGGTCTGGCGAGTGGGCGCGCGACGCTACCTGGCGGATGCCGAGGGCAACCTGTTCGGGCGGCTCGGCGACAAGCCGCCGGCGCAGGCGGCCGACCTCATGGTCATCGACGACCGCCGGGCCGCGTCGGTGGGACTGTCGATCGGGAGCCGGCTGGACCCGCAGGACATCGACGCCGCGACCCGCCTCGCCTCGCTGGTCCCGGCCGACGTCGGCAGCGGCGCGAGCGAGCTCCAGGTGCGGGTCACCGACGAGAACGGCTTCGTCATCCGGGCCGATCCGCAGGGCTGGCTGGCGATCTTCGGGTTCTACACGCCGAGCCTCCGGACGACCGACCTGATCCCGGGCCAGGTGCGCCTGCTGCGGAGCCTGCTGATCGGGCGCGAACCGCTGATCGACCGGGTCATCCTCGCGTCCGACACCGATGGGACCTACATCCCGAAGCCGACGCCCAGGCCGAAACCGTCGCCGAGCCCGGCGTCGTGAGTCCCCGCGCTCGCGAGCCCCGCGGTGCGCGTCGGGTTGCCGCGCTCGCGCTCGCGAGCCCCGCGGTGCGCGTCGGGTTGCCGCGCTCGCGCTGGGTCGGGTAGCCTTGCTCAAACCATCGCAGCGAGGACCAACATCACGTGCTGCTACCGCTGCTCGGGCTCCTGCTGGGCGTCCTCGGCGGTCTCGTCCTCAACGTCAACGTCAGCTTCGAATTCAGCCGATACTCGGCGGTGGCGATCCTCGCGGCGCTCGATTCGGTGCTCGGCGCGGTCCGGGCGGAGCTCGACGGGGTCTATGACAATCGCATCTTCATCAGCGGCTTCCTGGTCAACGCGATCGTCGCCGTGCTGCTCACGTTCATCGGCGATCGACTTGGGCTCGACCTCTACCTGGTGGCGCTCATCACGTTCGGCCTGCGCATCTTCAACAACGTGGCCCTGATCCGGCGCCACTTCCTGTAGAGCTCGAGACGGAACGGAGACAGACGGAACGGTGGAACGAGAAGCGGTCCTCGTCGGCATCGACGTCGGCACGAGCAAGGTCTGTGCCCTGATCGGCGAGGTCAGCCGCGACGGCCGGCTCACGATCATGGGCCACGGCACGGTGCCGGCGTCCGGGCTGAAGAAGGGCGTGGTCATCAACATCGACCAGACCGTCCGCTCGATCGCCGACGCCGTGGAGCGCGCCGAGCGCCTGTCAGGCTGGAAGATCGACCGCGCCTTCGTCGGCGTCGGCGGCCAGCACGTCGAGAGCCTGAACTCGCCCGGCCAGGTCGCGGTCACCGGTCACCAGCGCGAGGTCACCCGCGAGGACGTCAACCGGGCGATCGAGGTCGCGCGCGCCGTGTCCATCCCGTCCAACCGCGAGGTCCTCCACGTCGAGCGGCGCGGGTTCACCGTCGACGGCCAGGAGGGCGTCAAGGACCCGCTCGGGATGAGCGCCCTGCGGCTCGAGGTCGAGACCCACATCGTCACCGCGTCGGCGACCGCGGTCCAGAACCTGTCGAAATGCGTCGCCGCGGCCGGTGTGAAGATCGACGAGCTGGTGGTCAACTCGCTCGCCTCGTCCGAGGCGGTCCTCAACGAGACCGAGAAGGAGCTCGGCGTCGGGCTCGCCGACATCGGCGCCGGCACGATCGACTTGGCGCTCTTCCAGGACGGCTCGCCGTTCCACACGCGAGTGCTGCCGGTCGGCGGCAACAACGTCACCAACGACGTGGCGATCGGGCTCAAGACCAGCCTGCTGGTTGCCGAGGAGCTCAAGGTCCGCCACGGCACCTGCGACCTGCGCGCCGTCACGGACGACGAGGAGATCAGCGTCTCGGTCCTCGGCGAGGACGCCGGCCGGACCGTCAGCCGCCTCGAGGTCTGCCAGATCATCGAGGCCCGCATGCGCGAGACCTTCGAGCTGATGCACAACGAGATCCGGGCCGCCGGGGTCGGCATGCTGCCGGCCGGGATCCTCCTGACCGGTGGCGCGGCGCAGCTGGCCGGCGCCGCCGAGCTCGGCCGCGAGGTCCTCCAGATGCCGGTCCGGGTCGTCGCCCCGTCGGGGATCGGCGGCCTCGTCGACACGCTCCTCAACCCGAGCTACAGCACCGCGGTGGGATTGCTCCAGTGGGGCGCCGCCAGCCTGGGGGCCGGCGAGCCGACCCGTTACGAGTCGGCGCCGGCGCGCGGTGGCCTGGGCCGGTTGCGGGACGCGCTCCGGAGCGTCTTCCCGTAGACACCCGCGAGCTGGCGGTCCGCACCGGTGGGGGACGCGGGCTGACCGACCTGACCGGCGCCTGCGAGGCATTCCTGCGCGAGGTCGGGGCGGGCGACGGGCTGCTGTCGGTCTTCGTGCCCCACGCAACGGCCGGGCTGGTGATCGTCGAGATCGGCGCCGGCTCGGACGACGACATGCTCGCCGCGCTCGACCGGCTCCTGCCACGGGACGACTCGCGCTACCGCCACCGCCACGGCTCGCCGGGGCACGGCGCCGATCACGTGCTGCCGCTGCTCGCCTCGCCCTCGCTGACGGTGCCGGTCGTCGGCGGCCGGCTCGGGCTGGGCACCTGGCAGTCGATCTGCCTGCTCGACCCGAACCCCGACAACGCGGTCCGGACCGTCCGGCTTAGCCTCGTCGTCGGCTGATCCGGCGGGCCGCCGGCGGTGCGCTCGCGCACCGTCGACCGTGCGTCACCATCCGCGACATCCGGCCGGGAGGTGTCCGCATCGGTGGTCGGGCGGTATACTCCCGTGAACCCCCGCGCGGACCTGGCCGGAACGAGCGCCGACCGGTCCGGACGAATAGCCTCACGTCGTCGACCATGACCCCTCGCGGGTCGCCGGAGGAGAGATCCGATGCCGCTGCGTTCCGATTCCGAGAACTTCGCGCTGATCCGGGTCATCGGAGTCGGCGGTGGCGGGAGCAACGCGGTCAACCGGATGATCCGGGCCGAGATGATGGGCGTGGAGTTCATCGCCTGCAACACCGACGCGCAGGCGCTGCTCCAGGCGGACGCCCCGCACAAGATCCGGATCGGCGACAAGATCACCCGCGGCCTTGGTGCCGGCGGCGATTCGGCGATCGGCCAGCGAGCCGCGGAAGAGGACTCCGAGAAGATCAGCCAGGCGCTCGTCGACTCCGACATGGTCTTCATCACGGCCGGCCTCGGGGGCGGCACCGGCTCGGGTGCGGCCCCGGTCGTGGCCCAGATCGCCAAGGAGAGCGGCGCCCTGACGATCGGCGTCGTGACCAAGCCGTTCGCGTTCGAGGGGGCCAAGCGCAAGCTGATCGCGGAGCGCGCGGCGGAGGAGCTCAAGGCGCAGGTCGACACCCTGATCACGATCCCCAACGACCGGCTCAAGGACGTGGTCCAGAAGAACACCAGCATCCTCGACGCCTTCCGCGTCGTCGACGACGTGCTCCGCCAGGGGGTCCAGGGGATCAGCGACATCATCACGATGCCGGGCCTGATCAATCTCGACTTCGCGGACGTGCGGGCGATCATGAAGGACGCCGGGTCCGCGCTGATGGGGATCGGCCGTGCGTCGGGCGAGAACCGGGCGGTCGAGGCGGCCCGCCAGGCGATCGCCAGCCCGCTGCTCGAGGTCGACATCCAGGGCGCCCAGGGGATCCTGTTCAACATCACGGGCTCGTCCAGCCTGAGCCTGTACGAGGTGACCGAGGCGGCCGAGGAGATCCGCGCCGCTGCCGACCCCGAGGCCAACATCATCTTCGGCACGAGCTTCAACGAGCGCCTCGGCGACGAGGTCATGATCACGGTGATCGCCACCGGCTTCGACGGCGGCAAGAAGCGCCAGACCGCCCGTCACGAGGCGGCTGCGACGACGGACAGTGCGGCGGCCCGCCCGGCTCGCGAACGCGACTTCCTCGAGGAGCTCCAGCGCCAGCGCGACGAGGTCGCCGAGAGCTACGGCCAGCGCCAGCGCGACGAGCCGGCGGCGGTGGCCATCCCGGTCGGCGTCCCGCGGGTCGAGCGGTCCGTGGGCGACAATGCCCCGGCTCGCCGGGCCGCCCCGGCCTACGACGCCGAGGATCTCGAGATCCCGAGCTTCCTCCGCCGGAAGTGATCCCGGCCGGCCCGGCGCCGGCGGAGCACGAATGAGCGACACCGGGTCCGGCGAACGGATCGAGCGGTTCCGTGCCGCGCGGGCCTCGGTGCTCGAGCGGATCTCGGCCGCCTGCCGGCGCGCCGGTCGCGACCCGGCGACCGTCACCATCGTCGCGGTCTCGAAGACCGTCCCCCCGGACGCGATTCGCGACGCCGTCGCGGCCGGCCTCGACGTGCTCGGCGAGAACCGGGTCCAGGAGGCGGCCGCCAAGATCCCGCTGATCGCGGGCGCGAGGTGGCACCTGGTCGGCCCGCTCCAGTCGAACAAGGCGCGTCGCGCCATCGAGCTGTTCGACGTCGTCGAGTCGGTCGACTCGGTCGCGCTAGCGGAGCGGATCGATCGCCTCGCCCGGGAGGTCCGGCCGGGCATTCGCTACCCGATCCTGTTGCAGGTCAACGTCGACGCCGATCCCGCGAAGGCGGGGCTGGCCCCGGCCGAGCTCGAGGCGGCCGCGCTCCGGATCGCCGGGTTCGAGACACTGGAGCTCCGCGGCCTGATGACGATCGGCCGCCTCGTGATCGAACCGGAGGCGGCGCGACCGACGTTCCGGCGGCTGCGCGAGGTCTCCACGGGGCTCCGGGACGCCGGGCTGCCGGTCGGCCCGGAGCTGTCGATGGGGATGACCGACGACTTCGAGGTGGCGGTCGAGGAAGGCGCGACGATGGTCCGCGTCGGCCGGGCCTTGTTCGGGGAGCGCCACCACCCCGATTGAGTTGAGGCGCCGGCATCGTTCGGCGGCGGGCCGCAGTAGACTCCGGCCGTGGGTGGCGCCTTGCTCCTGAACTTCGTGCGGCTGCTGCTGATGGCCGTCTGGCTGCTCGTCCTGGGACGGATCGTGATGTCCTGGATCGATCCGGCCGGGCGGAACCAGCTGTCGAGGCTCCTGATCCAGGCCACCGAGCCGATCCTCGGGCCGGTCCGCCGGATGCTGCCCCCCACCGGGATGATCGACTGGTCCGGGTTCCTGGTCCTGATCGTGCTCGGCGCCCTGTGGCGGGCGTTCTGAGGTCTTGTCCTCCGCCACGGTCCGCTTTGCCGTCCGCCTGTCGCCACGGTCCGCCACCACGCGCGTGGACGGCGTCGTCGACGGTGTCCTGAGGGTGCGCGTGGCCGCCCCGGCCGTCGAGGGTGCGGCCAACACGGCGCTGGTGCGGCTCCTGGCCGACGAGCTCGGACTGGCGGGGCGGGACGTTCGGATCGTGGCCGGCGCGAAGACCCGCCAGAAGCTGGTGATGGTCGACGGCATCGGCGCGGACGCCGTCGTTGCCCGCTGGCCGGGCCTGCGGGTATGATCTCGACCTCGTCCGGCGCCCGGTGCGGCGCCGCGACCTCGGGCGATTGGCTCAGTGGTTAGAGCACGCGGTTCACATCCGCGGGGTCACTGGTTCGAATCCAGTATCGCCCACCACCTCCGGCTCGGCCTTCCTGCGCCCGATCCTGCCTGAACCGGGCGGTGTGGCGCCGGCGGTCGTCGATCAGCTCCGAAGGCGGAACGTCCAGCGACCCCCGAGCAACGGATTGCCGGCGAGGTCGGTGATGGTCGAATGCACCTCGAGGCGATACGTCGTGGCCCAGCGGAGGGGCAGGCGCGGGGTGATGGTCAGCGTCCGCGTCGTCCGGCTGTAGCGAAGGATCGTGGCCACCGTCGCACCGGTCTCCGCCTTCACGAGCCTGATGCTCCCGGCCGGGACGCTCCGGATCGACTCGCTGAAGACCAGGCGGATCGAGCTTCGGGGCAGGATCTTCGGCGCCCGGTAGCCGGGGACCTGGCTGACGACCCGCGGCCGCACGGCGTCGGCCCACCCGCCGCTCGGCGGCGGTGTGGCGGCGGCGGCCGGTGGCGTCGCGGCCGGGGAGGGCGAGGGTGTGGGGCTCGGGGTCGGCGATGGAGCGGGCGTCGGCGTCGGCGTCGGCGTCGGCTGGGGCATGGGGATTGGCGTGGCCCCGGGTGTCGGGGTCGGGGTCGGCGTCGGGTCGGGTGAGGGCGTCGGTGTGGGCGGTGCCACCGGCTGGTGGGCGAACACCTGCACGTTGAAGTCCGAGGGCTTGTTGTCCAACCCCGCGACGAGGGCGTCGACGATCTGGCTCGAGGTCCCGTCGGCGGACCACTTGCGATAGCGGTCGTCCGCGCCATCCTGGGCAGCGCCGCTGCGCGCGGCGTTGGATGCCTCCATGAACCAGAGGTCGTCGACGCCGGGACGAACGGTGGCCGCGACGGCGAACGTCTGCGGGACACCGCCGTCGACCGCCCAGTCGAGGTTCGAGAAGTCCACCTGCCAGAGCTGCCAGTACGTCCCGCTGCCCGTCTGATACCCGGTGCCGTCGGCATACGCCGTCCTCGACAGCGCGATGGTCGCCTCGTTGGTCGCGTTGCTGCCGGGGTCGAACGTCCCCGTTCGAAGGACCGGAGGCAGCGGGCCGGCCTCGAGCGTTCCAGCCGGGCTCACCGTCGCGCCACCGTACAGGGTC
>JACQEF010000336.1 GCA_016200745.1 Chloroflexota bacterium
ATCCGGCCGGCGAACCAGGTCACGAGCACGATGGTCGCCAGCAGGAGCGCCACCGCGATGCCCACCTCGAGCAGGCCAGCGGTTCCGGCCGCGAGGCGCGACAGCATCATGTAGGGCGACAGGAACGGGACCCAGGAAAGCGCGACCACCCATGCCGCGTTGGGATCGAACATCCCGATCGAGCTGTACGTCGCGATGAGAAAACCCGCGGAGCCCGCGAGGGTCAGCGGCTGGACGATCTGGTTGACGTCTTCCTGCCGGCTGACCAACGAACCAGCGGCGGCGAACAGCACGGCATACAGGACGAAGCCCAGCACGAAGAACACCGAGAACGCCACGAGGACCGTGGGCGTCAGGCCTGATGGCAGACTCGGCCCGCCGGATTCGCCGAGGACGATCGAGGCGACCTGGCCTTCGGCGAGGAGGGCGGCGAGCGTTGCGCCGACCACCGCCACGAACTGGAGCAGGGCCGCCGCGCTCACCCCGAGGACCTTGCCGGCGAGGATCTGGAACGGCGATGCCGCCACCAGGACGATCTCCATCATCCGGCTGGCCTTCTCCTCCACGACGCTCTGGGCCACCCAGGTCCCGTACAGGATGATGGCCAGCAGCAGGAACATCTCCAGGGCGAAGATCAGTGCCGTGTCGGCGAGATCCTGGGCATTCGCCTCCGAGCTCGCCGCGGGCTTCGACAAGTCCGGCGACCGGATCGTGACCTGGGGCGGGACGAACAGGCTGGCCTGATCCGAGGGCGTGAGGCCGATTCGTCCAAGCCGGTCGGCGACCGCGATCGACGTCGCCGCCTGTCGGCTGATGAGCGCCGTACGGCCGCTGTCGGGCTCGCTCGTGTACACGGTGAAGACGGCCTCTCCGCCGGCGTCGCGCTCGACGTCGAGGAGGGCGTTGAGCTTGCCGTCGAGGACCCGCCGACGGTCGGCCTCCAGGTCCGTGGACCTGACGATCGTGTACGCCTTGGCCGTGGTCGCCGGGGCGCCACCCGCGTCCCGGGACGGCGGCGGGTTCAGGAGGGCGTCAAGCGTCGCGATCGGGTCACCGTGCAGATCCGTCGCGCCGACGTAGACGGCGACGCGGGTCGAGTCGCGGTTCAGGTAGCCGATGACGACGGGCACGAGGCCGACTGCGACGGCCACGATGATCAGGACGAGCGTCGAGATGACGAACGTGCGGGTCCTGGCCCGGGTGACGAACTCCCGCCGGGCGATCGCGATGATGTTGCCCGTATCGGCCTGCACGAGCGATCTCATCGCCCCGACTCGACCGGGACCGCCGCGAGTGTGCGCTCGTCGGCCGCCGTCGCTCCGACCTGCTCGATGAAGATCTCCTCGATCGACGGCTCGCTGATCTCGAACCGCGTCACGTATTCGTGCCGGGCCAGCGCCTCCTGGAGGATCGCTTCGGGATCGACACCGGACCCGACCTGGACTTCGTGGTAGTCGAGCCCGGAACGCGTGACCGTCGCGTCCGCGCGGCTGTCCAGCCAATCGAGGTCCTGGTTGCCGGACACGCCGAGGCGCACGACGAGGCGGCCGGCCTGCCGTTTGACGTCGGCTGTCGGCCCCGAGACGACCAGGCGCCCGCGGTTGATGATCGCGATCGCGTCGCACAGCTCCTCGACCGCTTCCATCTGATGGGTGCTGAAGATGATCGCCTTGCCGCGGTCGCGCAGCTCCTTGAAGGCATCCTTGAGCAGGGCCGCGTTGATCGGGTCGAGGCCGCTGAACGGTTCGTCCAGCAGCAGAACGTCCGGGTCGTGGAGGATCGCGCCGATGAACTGCACCTTCTGCTGGTTGCCCTTGCTCAGTTGCTCGGCGTTCCGATCGGCGTAGTCGGCGATCCGGAAGCGGGCAAGCCAATGGCGTGCCCGCCGAGCGGCCTCCGCACGCGGCAGCCCGAAGAGCGACCCGACGAAGATGAGCTGATCGAGGACCTTCATCCGCTGATAGAGGCCTCGCTCTTCGGGGAGGTACCCCCAGGTCCGGCGCGCAGCCTTGGCCGCCGGCTGCCCCCGCCACGTCACCGCGCCCTCGTCCGGGTGCAGGATGTCGAGCACGATTCGCATCGTCGTCGTCTTGCCCGCTCCGTTCGGCCCGAGGAAGCCGAACACCTGGCCAGGCTCGACGGCGAAGCTGATGCCGTCGAGCGCCTGGACTTCGCCGAACCGTTTCCGGAGCGCGTTGATGGCGAGGGTCACGCCGACCTCCTGCCTTCTGGGATCCGCCACACGCTATCGATTCCCGATGCCCGGTCCAAGGGCTGGTCGGCCCGTTCTGCTCGCCGTGGGGCGGGCCGGGCGTCGCGGGTCGCGCGCCCGCGGTCGGACGTCATCGAGCAGACACGACTCTACCGACGAGTGCGCCGATGATGATCCCGATCAGCACGCCGAGGATCACCTCGTCGAGGAGCAAGCCGAGGATCAGCCCCATGGCGGCGCCAACGCCGGCCGTGATCGGCGGTTCGAATGCCCGACGCAACATGTCTCACTCCTCGTGGCGGCCGGCGGACGGTCAGCCGAAGCCCCACCCGATCAACTGCCAGCCGGCGAGCTGCGAGACGACCGCGAGGCTCGCCAACACGAGCAACGCGTGCCGGAGCGGGTCGGCACGCGGCCACCATCCCTTCGTCCAGCCGGTCACCGCCAGGATCGCGAGGCCACTGGCCGCGACCGTGAGCCCGAAGGGAAGATGCAGCAGGAGGCGCTGGGCCGACGGGAAGTTCAGCCAGCCAAGGAAGCCGGCGTCTGCGAGGCCCGGGATCGCGGCGACCAACGCGATCGCGCCGATCATCAGGACCGCCGTGAGCGTCCCCGCGATGCCCAGGAGCAGGCGCCGCCCCCGGTGCGTCGCGATGCCGTCCGGGTTGGCCTCGGCGACCCTGCCGCGTCGTCGGATCGTGGAAACGAACGCCATGATCAGCCACCAGCCGGAGACGACTGCCGACGCGGCGAGCAGGGCCCACTGCCATGGCGCCGGACCTGCGACCCGGGAGAGCTCGAAGTTGCGCCAGGTGGGCGGTTGTCTTCGAAGGTCGAGTGTCTCCCCGTTGCCGGCGAGGAAGAGCCCAGGCTCGATCTCCGACAGTCGCTGCCGCGCGACGACGCCGTCCTCGACCGATTCGAAGAAGGGCAGGCCGGATTCCACGAGGAACCGCCCTGGCGGTCCAACCGGGTCCACCAACCCCCAGGCAACCGTCCGGTACCCACCGGCGTACGCGGCCCATCGGGTCGCCTCGTCACCTGACGGAGGCCTGGCGAGCTCGGCGATGGTCTGCGCCAGACCTTCCGGGGGCACCCAATGACCGTCCCGCTGGACGACGGGAGCCTGGGCCGGGAGTGCCAGCAAACGGTCGTGGTAGATGCTGCCCGGCTCGTGCACGAGGTCGCCGAGGATCGACAGCGCGAGGTCGCCCTGGAGGTCGTGATCGGATGCGTTGGTCAGGATGGCGATGCCGAGCTGCAACTGCGGGAGCCACCACAGGTCGGCCAGGAAGCCGTAGCTCCCGCCGCCGTGGCTGAACAGGTCGGCGTTCCTCGCCGCGTACCAGCCGGTTCGGGCGACGCCGAGCGCGTAGCCTGCCCGCTCGCCGGCGTGCGGTGCGGGGACCATCCGCTGCTCCGTTACCAGCGATGGGTCGAGGACCACCTGGCCGTCGATCGAGCCCTCGTTCAACTGGAAGCGAAGGAAGCGGGCCAGGTCGGACGCGCTGGCGTAGAGGCCGCCCGCCGCCGTCATGGGGATATCGAGCGGCACCTCGGGGAGCAGGGAAATGTGGCCGATGGCGCGGTTGGTCGTCGCCCGGATCTCGGCGCGATCGAACGTGCTCCCAGCCATTCCGAGTGGCATGAGCAGCAGATCGCGCATCAGCGCGGCGAAGGGTCGTGCGTAGACGGACTCGAGGACGTGGCCGGCGAGGTCGATGCCGAGGTTCGAGTAGGCATAGCCGGTCCCCACCGGGAATCGCAGCCAGGTGTCCGAGATGCTGTGGACATGGTCGCCGAAGTCGCCGGGATCGAGCTCGTTGTTGTTGCCGACCGGCGCTTCCTGGGTCAACCCCGCGGTGTGACTGAGCAGCCTGCGGAGGGTGATCTTCCGCTCGGGGCGCTCCTCGAACGCGCTATGGACCGTGAAGTCCGGCAGGTAGGTGGTGATCGGCTGGTCCAGCGCGACCTTGCCGGCCTGGACGGCCCGCATCACGGCCGTCGCGGTGAACGTCTTCGACATCGACTGGACGCTGAAGATCGTGTCCGTGTCGACCGGGGCGGACCCATCGCCGTCGACATGGCCGAACCCCTGCGACCAGAGGACCCGGTCCCCGTCGACCAGCGCCACGGCCAGCCCCGGGATGTCCTGCTCGGCCATCAGCTCCGGGATCCGCCGCTGATATGTCGCGATGATGCCCGCCGCGCCGCCGGTGTCCACGACCGGCGTGGCGGCGACAGCCGCGACAACCACGCCTGGCGTCGACGCGACGGACCAGACGATCGCGGCTGTCACGAGACCCGATCGTGCGCGGGAAACGCCGATCATCTGGAACCGGGTCTCCTCGCGCCATCGGCCAACGGGCGATCGCATTCGAGCCGCCGTTCGGGCCGCCGCTGAGGATCCGCGCATCGGCTGGGCACGCGCCAGAGCCGTTCGTCACGTTGCGGCACGGGATCGGCGAGCACGAGGTACGGAGCCGGCGGTCTACCTAGCGGTCGATCCGGTCGAGGGTGATCGCCGGCAAGATCCGGTCAGCGTCGTGCGGGTCGAACTCGCCCTGCCCGGGCCGGAGCGCGTTCGCCGCGGCGACCGCCCCACCTCGCCGGGCGGCTTCCGGCAGCGAATGCCCGGAACCGAGCGCCACCAGCAGCCCGGCGAGCAGCGAGTCGCCGCTCCCCACCGGGTAGCGGCCGCGCTCGGGCGGCGGGCCCACTCGCCAGGCAACCCCGGCCTCGTCGAGGACGACCGCGCCGTCCGCTCCCCGCGTCACCAGCACGGCGCCGGCGGTCCGGGCCCGCAGCGCTCGTGCCGCCGCGAGGACGTCCACCTCGTCCGCACCGGCCGTGCCCGCCGCCGCGGCCGCCTCGCGAGCGTTCACCTTCACCAGCCACGGGCGTGCCGGCAGCGCCTCGTCCAGGGCGCTCCGGTCCGCGTCGACGACGGTCCGGGCGCCGAGGCGAGCCGCCTCCACGGTGAGGCTCGCATAGGCGTTCACCGGGGCGCCGGGCGGCAGGCTCCCGGCCAGGACGGCCAGCGAGCCGGCCGCATCGTCTGCCAGCTCCGTCGCGAGCGCCTCGCGGACCTTCGCCCAGCCGTTCGCCTCCAGCCTCAGGCCCGGCTCATAGAACTCCGTCAGCCGGCCGGTCCGCTCGTCGAGCACGGAAAGGCACGTCCGTGTCTCCCCGTCGATCCGCACGGCCCGGGCGTCGATGGCGCGGGCCCGGAGGGCGGCCTCCATCCAGTCACCCGCTTGCCCGCCGAGGACGGCGAGTGCCCGGACCGGCATGCCGAGGGTCGCCGCCGCCCGTGCGACGTTGAGCGCCTTCCCGCCGGGCACGACCGACAGCAGCGCGGGGCGATGGATCTCACCGGGGCGGAGCTGGTCCACGCTGGCGATCTTGTCGATCGCCGCGTTCAGGGAGA
Organism: Chloroflexota bacterium; assembly: GCA_016200745.1. Classification (GTDB taxonomy): domain Bacteria; phylum Chloroflexota; class Limnocylindria; order Limnocylindrales; family CSP1-4; genus SPCO01. The sequence continues at coordinate 5,643 of JACQEF010000336.1, forward strand.
CGCACACCAGCCGGCGCGGCCAGGAGGCCGCCGATTGAGCCGCGTGGAGCGCGACCTCGGGGGTCACCCGGTGCACCTCACCCGAGCAGGCCCGACGATCGCGCCGCCGCCTCGGCGTCGGCGAGCGTCGGTTGGGCCGCCGTGCCACCGATGCGACGCGTGGACAGCGAGCCGCACGAGACGCCCACCGCGAGGCAGTCGCGAACCGGTCGGCCGGCGAGCCACGCGGCGAGGAACCCCGCGTCGAACGAATCACCCGCGCCCGTCGTGTCGACCGTCTCGACGGCGATCGCGGGCATCCGCGTGATCGTTCCGTCCGGCTCGCCGGCGAGCGCCCCGTCGGCCCCGCACTTCACGGCGACGACGTGCGGGCCCATCGCGGCCAGCGCGAGTGCCGCCTCCTCGGTCGATTCGCGGCCCGTGATCCGCACCGCTTCGGCGGCATTCGGGAGGAAGACGGTCGTGTGGGCAAGGATCGCCCGGAGGCCGCCGTCCCATGCGCCGCTCGGGTCCCAGTTGCAGTCGAACGACGTCGTGATGCCTGCCCGTCGCGCGGCGGCGAACCGCTCGGCCAGCTTCGGCCGGAGGGCATCGAGCAGGAAGACGCTGCCGACGTGCAGGTGGCGGGCTCGGTCGAGGAGGACCGCCGGCACGTCCTCGTCGCGGAGCAGCGGCACCGTGCCCGGCGCGGTGAGGATCGCCCGATCTCCGTCGCCGGCCAGGATCACCGACGCCCCGGTCGGCAGCGTGTCGTCGACCCGGCAGGCCGACACGTCGATGCCGTGCCCGCGCATCGTGTCGAGCATGAACCGGCCCATGGGGTCGTCGCCGACGACGCCCACGAACGCCACCCGCAACCCGAGCCGCGCGGCGCCACAGGCGAAGATCGCGGATGAGCTGCCCACGACGAGGTCGATCGTGTCCACCAGCCGCTCGACCTGCCCGAATTGCGGTCGCGGGTCGATCGCGCGCACGATGACGTCGGGGTTGATCTCGCCCAGGACCAGGACGTCGACATCGCGATCGGCGCTTCCCGACACGCGATTCCCGTCGTTCATGTCACCGTTCAGTATTCCCGGTACCAGCCTTCCGCGGGAGCCGCGGCCGCCTGGAGCGAATTCGGCCGGGCGTGCCACGGCGTGCCCAGTTCGTTCACGAGCCGGACGATCGCCTCGAGCCGGGCGCGCCCTTCGCCCGCGAGCCACGCGTCGCGCGCCGTGGCCTCCATCGTCGCTGCCGGGGACCACACGGATCGCCCGACGACCGTGCCCGACGCCCCCGCCCGGCAGGCGACCGCGACCTGGCGCTCGAATGTCGCGTCGTCCACGCCCCCGGACAGCACGACCCAGGGCACCGCCGACGCCGCGTCGAGCTCCCGGCACGCGTCAGCCCAGGCATCCTCGTCCGTGGTTCCGGCGTCGTACGGGAACTCGGCCTTGAGGACCGTGCCGCCGATGGCGGTCAGCCGGCGCGCGGTCTCGATGACGCACCTGCGGCGAGCCGCGCCGACGAGCTTGCCGCCCGTCGCCGGCTCGTAGCCCAGCGGCTCGATGAAGAGCGGGATGTCCAGCCGGACGGCTTCGGCCGCGACGCTCGCGACGAGGCGCTCCTGCGCGTCCGCGTTCGCGGCCTGCGGATGGTAGTAGACGAGGAGCTTGACGGCCGAGGCTCCCATCCGCTTCGCCTTCTCGACCGACCAGCCGGGCAGGATCCGCGACGCCCGCGCCTCGGACGGACCTTCGAACCCGGTCGCCTCGACGGCGACGAGCAGGCCGCTGCGACCGGGGAGCGACCCATCGGCGATGGTCTGTGCCGCCCCGACCTCGGGATCGAGGAGGGTCCCGGTCGCGATCGGCGCCAGGGCGCGGACGACGGCTCGCTTGAACCCGACCATCTCGTCGTAGGTCGTCAGCGCCGGGAAGTCCGGATGGAGTTCTCGCCGCAGGTTCTGGCGGTGATCCAGCGCCAGCACGGCGAACGTCCCGCGGGCGGACGCGCAGGCATCGAGCCCGCGCCGTGTCCCCGGCGGGAAGGTGGTCGAGACTCCTGGCTGCGGCTCCACGGGCGGATCCTAGCGCGCGAACTGTGCGGCGACAAGCCCGTTCTGCGCGATTCACGCAGCCAATCTTGACAATGTACGCATCGATGTGCACGATCCCGCTCATGTTGAGCATCCGACGCAATGCCGAGCTCATCGCCCGCCTGCGCGTCGACGGCCGTGCCAGCGTCGACGTCCTGGCGCGCGATCTCGGGGTCACCCAGTCCACGATCCGTCGCGACCTCCGGCGGCTGGCGAATGACGGCGCGCTGATCGCGACGGATGGCTCGGCGACATGCGGCGTCGACGAATGGGCGCGCGACCTGATGGGGCGCAATCGGCGCGGCCGGGTATACCGGCTCGGTCCCCAGAGCAAGTC
>JACQEF010000337.1 GCA_016200745.1 Chloroflexota bacterium
CATCCAGCCGGTGCGAGAGCAGGCCGGACAGCCCACGCCACCGCACACCACGCATTCGACGTCGAACGCCACCGACGGCTCGGTGAACGGGTAGTAGCCAGGACGGAACCGCGTCTTGCGGTCGTGGCCGAAGAGCGCCCGGGCGAACTCGTCGAGCAGGCCGCGCAGGTCGCCGAGCGTCGTGCCCTCATCGAACATCAGCCCCTCGACCAGGAAGAACTCCGACGCGTGGCTGGCGTCGATCGCCTCGTAGCGGAAGCAGCGGCCGGGCAGGAGCGCCCGGATGGGTGGCGTGGCCTCGTGCATCACCCGGATCTGGCCGGGCGACGTGTGCGTCCGGAGGAGGTGCCCCTCGATGTCGACGTAGAGCGTGTCCCACAGGTCGCGCGACGGGTGATCCGGCGGGATGTTGAGCATCTGGAAGTTGCGCAGGTCGTCCTCGATCTCGGGTCCCTCGTAGATCACGAAGCCGAACTGCCCGAAGATCTGGGCGATCTCGCCGACCGTGGCCGGGATCGGGTGGAGGGTGCCACGCCGGACCGGCCGCCCGGGCGTGGTGACGTCGACCGCCTCGACGGCGAGCCGCCGCTCGAGCGCCAGTTCGCGCAGGATCGTGCCGCGCTCCACGAGCGCGCCCTCGACCGCTACCCGGACCGCGTTGGCGATCGCGCCGACGTTGGGCCGATCGTCCGGCGGCAGCCCGCCGATGCCGCGCAGGATGCCAGTCAGCCGGCCCTTCTTGCCGAGCACGTCGAGGTCGATCGCCTCGAGCGCGGCGACACCGTCGCTGGCGGCGATCGCCGCGAGCGCCTCGGCGCGCAGCCCTTCGAGGTCGCGGGTCAGGTCGGAGAGGTCCACGAGCTCCCTTCGTACGTCACGCTACCCGGAATCACGAGCCCTCGATCGTCGCTCGACATCGAGGGAATCCTCGGACCAATGGCCAGCGGGGCGTCGCCTCGGTCTCCGAACGGCGATCGTGGACGCGCGACGGTCAGGCGGTCTTGGCCAGCTGGGCGATCTGGCCGAACACGGCCGCGTCGCGGATCGCCAGGTCGGCCAGGATCTTCCGATCGATCTCGACCTCGGCCTTCTTCAGGCCGTTGATGAACTGCCCGTAGGTCAGGCCGTTCTGGCGGGCGGCCGCGTTGATCCGGACGATCCACAGCTCGCGCATCTTGCGCTTGCGCTGCTTGCGATCCCGGGTCGCGTAGGCAAGGGCGTGGAGGAGCGCCTCGTGGGCAGGCTTGATCAGGCGCGACTTGGCGCCCTTGCGACCCTCCGCCGCGTTGAGGAGGCGCTTGTGGCGCTTGTGGGCGGCGACGCCTCGCTTGACTCGTGCCATGAGATCGACCTGCTCCTAGAGATACGGCAGCAGGCGACGGACCTGCCTGGTGTGCTGCGTCCCGATCAGCGACTTGCCGGCATAGCGCCGCGTCCGCCGGGAGGACTTGATCTCGAGGTGATGCCCACTCCAGGCATTGACCCGGATGAACTTGCCGCTGCCGGTCACGCCGAGGCGCTTCTGCGCGGCTTTGTGGCTCTTCATCTTGGGCACGCTCGGATCACTCTCCAGTCGGGACCGGCTCGGGCGCCGGGTTGGTCTCGCTTGCCTTGGGCGGTTCGGTTGTCGCGGTCGGTTCGGCGGGCTTTGCCGGCTGGGCCGGTGCGGCCTGCCGGACCGGTGCGGCCGTCGCCTCGACCCGGGTGACCGGGACGGATGCGGCGTCGGCCCCGTTGGCCTCGTCGACGTTCTTCGGGCTCGGCGCGTCGTGGCTCTTGGGCTTGTGCGTCGAGGCCATCGTGATGTGCATCGACTTGCCTTCGAGCAATGGCGTCCGCTCCGGAATGCCGTGGTCCTTCACTCGATCGGCGAACCTCGCGATGAGGGACCGGCCGAGCTCCGGGTGGGTCAGCTCCCGTCCGCGGAACCGGACGGTCACCTTGATGCGATCGCCGTCCTCGAGGAACTCGATCGCCCGATTCACCTTGGTGTCGAAGTCGCCGACGCCGATCTTCGGCGAGAGGCGGACTTCCTTGAAGGTCACCGAGCGCTGCTTGCGCTTGGCTTCCTTCTCGCGCTTGGTCAGCTCGTACTTGTACTGCCCGAAATCGAGGAACTTGACGACTGGGGGCGACGCCATCGGGGCGACTTCGACGAGGTCCAACCCTCGTTCCTGCGCCATCTCGAGCGCCCGCGGCGTGGGCATGACACCCAACTGGGCACCCTCTTCATCGACCACCCGGACCTGAGGGATCCGGATCATCTGGTTCACGCGCAGGTCTCGACTGATGGTCTGTCCCCTTCGTACTGACGGTTTCGGTCGACCGGCGCGGGTACACGACGACCCGGACGGCCGAAGCGGGAGGATAGCATAGGCCGTTCCGAGGCGACAATCGCCTGCGCCAAAGCTCCAACTGGCTCGCAGATACCAGCCCCGGTGGTGGAACGTCGCCGTGCGCGATCAGACGACCAGCCGACACCCGTCTCGCACGCTCGGGCACCGCCCCATCCCGCCCGCTCGGGCTGTTCTCGACCGGCGCCGACGTACGCGCCACCACCTCCGTTGGTGGATGCCAGACCGTGGTCGAGGACGTGGCCGCCGGCTACCCCGCTCGCCGCGCCGCCGATTCCGCCGCGACCCGGTCGGCGAAGTCGTCCCACGGCTCGGCCGGCTGCTGCCCGCCGGCGCGGGTTCGCGGCGACGCCGTCCGGGTTTCGATCTCGCGGTCACCCAGGACCACCATGTACGGGATCTTCTGCTCCTGCGCCAGGCGGATCTTGTTCTGCATCCGGTTCGAGGACCCGTCGACCTCGACTCTGAGGCCGCGCGAACGCAGCACGCCGGCGAGCTCGCTGGCCGCCTCGACGTGACGG
>JACQEF010000335.1 GCA_016200745.1 Chloroflexota bacterium
AGGGCGCCTACATGATCTGGTTGCCGGCCGGCGGCTCCAAGAGCCCGCCATCCGCCGAGACCATTGCCCGCGGCGAGCACTACATCCGGATGGAAGGCAAGGAGACGTACCGGTTCGCGACGCGGACGCTCGCCTCCACGGCGCTCGCCGCGATCCAGCACGATGGTCTCGAGCCGTCCGACATCGACCTGTTCATCCCGCATCAGGCCAACGTCCGGATCATCGAGGCCGTGGCCAAGGGCCTCGGCCTGCCGATGGAGCGGATGTACGTGAACCTCGACCGCTACGGCAACACGTCGGCGGCGTCCGTGCCGATCGCCCTGGCCGAGGCGGTCAACGAGGGCCGGGTCAAGGTGGGCGACCGGATCGTCCTGGTCGCGTTCGGGGCCGGGTTCACGTCGGGCGCCGTGGCGATCGAGTGGACCACCGATCCGGCTCGCGGCATCGCCGGCGACGCCGCCGTCCAGGCCTCGGACGTCACCGTCCGCCTGCCGGTCGACTGGGACTCGGTCGACCCCATCCCGGAAGCCCTCGCCGCGGTGATGCGCCGCCCCGGGCCGGTCGACGTGCCGCTCGACGACGTCGTGCCGGGCGAGCCCGAGGGCGTGACTGCGGTGCACGCGGAGGTCCACGCATGATCGATCTGGGCGGCAAGTCCGCGCTCGTCACCGGTGGCGCCCGCGGGATCGGCCGCGCGATCGTCATCCGGCTGGCCACCCAGGGCGCCGACGTGGCGTTCAGCTACCGCGGCAACGCGACCGCCGCCGCGGAGACCGCCGCGGCCGTTGAGGCGCTCGGCCGGCGTGCCATCGCGATCCAGGCCGACGTCAGGGATCCCGCCGCGGCCGACGTCCTCGTCAAGCAGGTCCTCGAGGCGTTCGGCAAGGTCGACATCCTCGTCAACAACGCCGGGATCACCCGCGACGACCTGATCATGCGGATGAGCGAGGAGAACTGGCGCGACGTCCTCGAGACCAACCTGTTCGGGGCCTTCTACATGATCAAGGCCGTGACGCGCCCGATGCTCAAGGCGCGCAGTGGCCGGATCGTCAACATCACCTCGGTGTCGGGGCAGGCCGGGCAGACCGGCCAGGCCAACTACTCATCGGCCAAGGCCGGGCTCATCGGGCTCACGAAAGCGACCGCGCGCGAGCTGGCCAGCCGGTCGATCACCGTCAACGCTGTGGCCCCCGGGTTCGTCCTGACCGAGCTGACTAAGGACCTGCCGGAAGCCCTGCAGGCCGAGATCACGGCACGTACGCCGCTCGGCCGCTTCGGGACGACCGAGGAGGTCGCCAGTGCCGTCGCCTTCCTGGCCAGCGACAATGCCGCCTACATCACCGGGCAGGTGCTCGCCGTCGACGGCGGCCTGGTGATGATGTAGGAACCGGGGGCGGGGGCGCGGCGTCCTCTTCAGAAGCCTCTCATCGGCGTGTCTCGATGATGGGCGGCCACGGTCACCTGGCGATCATCGTTCGCTCACCGATGCAACACCCGGGACGATCGTGCGGGTGGCCAGCACACCAACCATGTGTCAGACTGCCTGCGAGTGCGTGACTCTCGGCTGGTAGCCGTTCGGAGGACTGGTGAGAGAAGGCAGGGACGAGCGCGAACTCGTTCGACGGTGCAGGGAGGGCTCCGAGGCGGCCTACGCCGAGCTCGTGAGAAGTCACCGCCCTCGCCTCTATCTCCTTGCCTACCGCCTCGTGGGCGACCGTGAGACGGCCGAGGACGTGGTCCAGGAGACGTTCCTCGCCGCATTCCGCTCGATCGAGAAGGTCGAGCCCCGACCGTCACTGAGCCCGTGGCTCAACACGATCGTGCTGCGCACGGCTGGCCTCGGCGAAGGCATGATTGACTCGGACCCGTCCGGCGACCCACATGCGGCTGCCGAGGCTGCGGAGCTCCGGCGCGATCTGGCCGCCGCCCTGATCGACCTCCCGTTCAGGTACCGGGCCGCCGTCGTCCTCCGGCACGTCATGGGTCTCGACTACGCTGAAGCGGCACTCCAGATGGACGTGCCCCTGAACACGTTCAAGAGCCACCTGCTTCGGGGAACGCGCATGCTCCGGGAGGCGCTCGCGGATCGGCTCGAACCGCCCGAAGCCGCAGTATCGGCCAGGAGCACCGCGCCCATGCCTGCCGATCCGCTCGGCCTCGGTTCCGGAAACGGCCGGCGGCCGAGCGAACTGGTCGTCGGATCGGAGCAACCCGTCAGACGCTGAGTCGCGGTTCCGATCGCGCTCGCACGGACCAGGCGGCCCCGGATCGGAAAGGCGCGTGCAACCTTTTCGCACCCTCGTGTCATGTAGTGGATGTGACGAACCCGCACGGTGACAATGCCCTGGACTGCGCCCATGCCCGCGACCTGATCGACGCGTTCCTGCTCGACGAGCTGGAGCCGACCGATGCCGCACGGCTGGCCGCCCACGTCAAGAGCTGCGCGGCCTGTGCCGCCGAGATCGGCGGGAGCACCCGGGTCCTCGGCCTGCTCGGGACACTGAGCACACCGCGGCCGATGCCCGACCTGGATGAACGGATCCTGGTAGCGGCGTTCGAGGACCGCCGGCGCCGCCACGAGCACCGCTCCTGGCTGTCCGACCTCCGGACGCAGGTCATCCGCGGTGCGATGCGGACGACTGGAACCCTGGTCGTCACGATCATGACCGTTGCCCTGTTGGGTGGCGCGTTCGTGTTCGCCGCTTCACAGTTCGTGACACAGCTCCAGCCCTTCCAACCTGTCCAGCATGCTACAGTCCCACCAGTGGCGACGCCAACGCTCACGCCGGTTTCGGCTGTCCCAACAGCCCCGCCGGGATCGGCCACCGCGACACCACGCCCGAGTTCGGGTCCTTCGGCGACGCCGCAGACCGAGCCGACCACCGCTCCGACGGCCACGCCGGAGCCCTCCGCGACGCCGGAGCTCAGTGCGAGCCCCAGCCCGTCGGTGGAGCCGTCCGCTTCGCCGACACCATCGGTCGAGCCGACGCCAACCCCGACCGCGGAGCCCACCCCAACGCCCACACCTTCACCATCACCAACGGACAAGCGGCGTACGCCGCCGCCGTCCATCTCACCATTGCCGTAACTGCGGGGCGCGCAGGGCGCGTCTTGCCGTTCCGGGCCTTCCGGAAGGCAACAACAGGGAAGCGATCAGCCGGATCGGGGCAGGGGAAGGAGACGACGGGCCGATCCGAACACCGAGGGTGCGCCCTCGGCGCAACAGACACGTAGCCCACACATGAGGTACACGACTTGAACAAATGGAAGAAGGCCATCAGCTTCGGCATGAGTGCCGCGCTGGTAGCCTCACTCTTCACCTTCATCGCAGCGGGGACCGCACTCGCGGCGCCCGGCACCGCTTCGGTCGGTTCGGCCGGGAGCGTGCCGCGCGCGGGCACGTCGGCCACCGCCGCGACCTTCACATTCACTGAAGATGTGGCCAACGACTGGGGCTTCACCAGCAGTGTACCCGGCACCCTGACGGTCACCATCAAGGACAGCGGCAACAATCCGACGGTTCACTTCACTGGGACCGCCACGCTGGTCGCTCCGGACTCGCTCGGGGCCAGTGTTTCGGTGGGTGACAACTCATTCACCGTGACCTTGACGGATAACGATCCACTCAATGCGGAGAAGTTCTCGGTCCAGGGTCTGAAGATCAAGGCCGACGGCGCTGCCGCACTTGGTGCGATCAAGACCACCTACACGGGGACCGGTGGCCTCAGCGGTTACTTCGACGCCGCGCCGAAGGCCTCGGGAACGCTCGTCAACACCGTGTTCATCGGCCAAACCTTGGCCCTCGTGAACGTCACGTCGGTGTGTGATTTTGCTGCAACCGGCGGCGGCAACGGCAGCTACGTCTTCGCCTCTCCGACCGAGTCGGTTACGGGGACGGCCAGCGCCAATGTCGGCGGGCAGCAGACGCTGACGACCGCCGCGTTTACGGCTGGTCACGCCGCAGGCACCGCGGTCACCCAGACGCTGGCGGCATGTGCCGCTGCAGCTGGCACGCTCGCCTCGGCAGGCACCGTCGTTGATTCGCTTGCCCTGACTGTTGACGACGGACCGTTCGGCGTCCAGCCCGGCCTGTTCAACCAGGCGCTCGGCACCTTCAAGCTGGCGGAGCGCACGGATCCGATCTTCACGGTCGGGACCGTCGTTTCTGCCACCATCACGACGCCGGGCGTCGTCTGGTCGCACTCGCTCGAGGCCAACACCCACGGGTCTGCCCTCGAGTTGGCCAATGAGACCTCCACGCTGTCGGCGGATCGCAAGACCGCCACGTGGACCGTCGGGACGGCCAGTGCGGCCGGCACCGCGGGATACATGCACGAGAACGGCCCGTGGAACGTTGACGTGGCCGCCAACGCCGTGCTTGGGTCGACGATCGACGTCACGGTCACGGCGGGCAGCCTGCTCGTCATCCCAACGTCGGTCACGCTCGGCTACATCAACAACGTCATCGCCGGAACCGCTGCCACTCCCACCGTGTACATCGGTGAGAACGACCAGCAGACCGGGATGGTCACCATCAAGGAAGCCGTAATCGGCTCGTTCACGGCCGGCGGCTCGAACAACGTGTTCTCCGTCACCCTTGGTGGGAATGAGTACTTCACGCGCGCCCCGTACGCGGTGGTCACGGCCAGCAACCTCAAGTTGCGGGACCCGGGCACGCTGTTGGGCGTAGCCTCCCTTCGGGGCGTTCTGAGCAACGGTGCCCGCACCGCAACGTGGACGATCTACAGCGCAAGCACGGACGTCCCGGCTTCCATCGACATCCGCGGTTCCTCGGCTGACGGCACCGTCCTTCCTGCCGGTTCACTGAACGGCGTCCGCATCAACGTGGTGCCCGGTGCCCCGATCGGCACCGTCAACCTCAACGTTGCGAGCGGCACGGCGACGACCCAGACCGACTTCGCCTTGCTTCCGATCGCGGTTCGCGCGTTCCGCAGCAGCGTCGTCGTGGCGGCCCTCAGCCAGCCGGTGATCCCCGCCGGTTCATCCGATTCGCTCGCCGGGAACATCTCGATCACAGAGACGCTGACCGGTCAGTTCCGAACCAGTCAGACCATCTGCGTGGCGATCCTACCCCGGTCGACCAACAATCTGACGCAGGACACGTTCCTCAAGACGGCCAACACCAACGATCGCCCGGTGATCATGACGAACGCCGGCTCCGGCCTGGTTGTGGGTCCGGTCAGCATTGGCTGCGAGGCTGACAACAGCCCGCTGACCAACACGACGAACTCCTTCCAGTTCGACATCCTCCAGCAGGCGTTTGCGCCCACGCTGGGGCAGATCACGATCAGCAACCTTCACTACATCACCGTCGCCGACGCACCGACCGGGCCCGTGCTCGTGAGCGTCTTCGGTGACAACGGCGTCGGATTCGACGAGCAGCCTGGTGGCGCAACCACGTTCCAGACCGTCGTTTCCAATGCCCGGATCGGCTCCGCGATCGCCGGCACGGCTGCGACTCGCCTTGGCGC
>JACQEF010000328.1 GCA_016200745.1 Chloroflexota bacterium
CAGCTCTCAGCCGAACGAACCCGGCGCGCGGTCATCACCGAGTCCGAAGGCTCACGCCAGGCAGCCATCAACGTGGCCGAGGGCCAGAAGCAGTCGGCGATCCTCCAGGCCGAGGGCGACCGGCAGGCGGCGATCCTGCGGGCCGAGGGGTTCAGCGAGGCGCTGACCCGCATCTTCAAGGCGGCCACCGGGGTCGACCAGAAGACGATGTCGCTCCAGTACCTCGAGGCGCTCAAGGCGCTCGGGAGCGGTCCGGCCACCAAGTTCATCATCCCGATGGAGTTCACCCGGCTGCTCGATCCATTCCGGGAGTTCCTGACGCCCGGCGCCATCGAGTCGGGGGCGCCCGCCGCACCCGAGGCGTGATCCGGCGAGGCTTCCTGGCGGCCGGCGGCGCGGTCGTATCGATCGCGTCGTTCCGGACGCTGACGCGCCGCGCCGCGCGGCGCCTGCTCGAGGCGCCGCGGGTCCTGCCGGAAGAGGCCGGTCTGCGCCCGGCGCTCGACGCGCTCGGGGGCGAGGTCGTCCGGGTCCGCGCGCGCGACGGGCTCCGCCTGAGCGGGCGATGGCTGGAGGGCGAGCCCGGCGGCCCGAACTGGGTGCTCGATCCGCGCGAGGCGATCGTGCTGCTCCACGGCTGGTCGGGGTCGGTCGCGCCCCACCTCGTCGAGTGCGGGCCGTTCCTGCGCCGGACCGCGGGCGTGCTCGGGCTCGATTCCCGGGGCCATGGCGAGTCGGATGATTCGCCGACGACGTTCGGGCTCCGCGAGGTCGAGGACGTCGCGGGCGCACTGAGCTGGCTCGGCGAGCGGGGCGTGGAGCGCGTCGCCCTCGTCGGGATGTCGATGGGTGGCATCACGGCCATCGCCTCGGTCGCGGTCCTCGGCGATGGAAGTCTGGCCGGGACCGACGTGGACGTCGCGGCGCCCGCGTACGTTCCCTCGCCGCGGCGCCCGCGGATCGTCGCGATCGTGGCCGACTCGGTCAGCCCGGACCTTCCGTCCGTGGCGGTCCCGTCGATCCCGGGTCCCGCCCGACGGATCGTCGCAGCGCGGCTCTTCGACGCGGTGGCGCGGACGATCGGCGACGACCCGCGCGCGACCGAGCCCATCCGCGTGATCGGCCTGCTCGAGGGCGTGCCGCTGCTCCTGATCTCCGGCGAGGCGGACCCGATCGTGACGCCCGAGGCGGCCCGCCGCCTGGCCGCGGCGGCGCCGCCCGGCACCGAGCTCTGGACCGTGCCGGGCGCCGGACATCGCGGCGCGCACGGGGTCGCTCCGGGCGAATACGAGACACGTGTAACTCGCCACGTGCGTGTCGCGTTTCTCGGGGCCAGGGAGGCCGCCCTATAATCGCCGCGCCGGACTCCCGGTCGGGGAGGCGACGGCCCGGCGAGCTCCGTTGGAGGACTGATGGCGGCCAAGATCCTCGTCGTCGACGACGACCCGAACGTCCAGCGCGGGCTGGAGTACACCCTCAAGCAGGAGGGGTACGACGTCGTGATCGCGTCCGACGGCGCCGAAGCCTTCCGCCTGTACGGCAGCGAGGCGCCGGACCTGGTCCTGCTCGACGTGATGCTGCCCAAGCTCGACGGCTACCAGGTGGCGGAGAAGATCCGCGCCGAGGAGGCCGGGACCCGTCACGTGCCGATCATCATGCTCACCGCCGAGCGCGAGGTGGAGCAGAAGGTCCGCGGCCTCCGGGCGGGCGCCGACGACTATCTGATCAAGCCGTTCCACCCGGCCGAGCTGCTGGCGCGGATCAAGAGCCTGTTGGCCCGGTTCGCGCCGCGTGGCGCCCTGCTCGCCCGGCCGCCGCTCGGCCGGATCCTCGCGTTCTACGGTGCGAAAGGCGGCGTCGGGACGACCACCATCGCCATCAACACCGCGATCGCCCTGCATCGGGAGCTCGGCCGCAAGGTCTGCCTCGTGGACGGCAACCTCCAGTTTGGGGACCACCGCGTGTTCCTCGACCTGGGCCTGGATCGCAAGAGCATCGTCGACGTGGTGACGGCGCCGGCGATGGACGCCGACCTGGTCAAGTCGACGCTGGTCAAACACGATTCCGGGATCGACCTGCTGCTCGCGCCGCCCACGCCCGAGACGGCGGAGCTCGTGCACCCGGCGCACCTGCCCGAGATCGCCGAGATCCTGGCCGGGATGTACGACTACGTGCTGATCGATATCGACAAGCGACTCGACGATATCAACCTCGGCGTGTTCGAGGCCGCGGCGGTCGTCTTCGTGGTGATGACGGCCGACCTGTCGTGCCTCAAGAACGTCCGCCTCATCCTCGAGACCATGTCGCACCTGGGCTACCCGCCGGCCAAGACCCAGCTCGTTCTCAACCGCTCGAACGCGTTCACGGGGATCAACGTGAAGAATGCCGAAGGCGCGCTCAAGCGGACGATCGACCACCAGGTGGTCAACGAGTATCGCGGGGCGATCAGTGCGCTCAACACGGGGGCGCCGTTCATGTTCGGGAAGGCGGATTCCGCGCTCGGCGGCTCGGTCCTCCAGTTCGCCCGGACCGTCGACAAGCCGGCGGCGTCGGCGACCAAGGCGGTCGCGCTCCGCTGACCGCTGAGGTCGCCCGGGTCGAGGCGTCGGGACGTGACGCGTCGCTGCACGATCCTCACAGGCGGGCTCGTCCTTCCTCTCGGTGGACGAAGCGGCCGTGACCGCGATCGCCTGGCCGGGTGACACCGCGATCGCACTGGGCAACGACGATTCCATGCGTGGCCTGTCGCGTGGCGACTCCTGGTTCGCGGACCTCGAGGGTGCCAGCATCGTCCCGATCGACGATGGCGGGCCCGCCTGGCCGATCCTCGCAACGCTCGAGATCGGCGGGCGTGCCGACCTGGCGATCCTGGCGACCGACCCGCGCCGCCGGCACCCGCGCGATGTCGCTCCCTCGGTCGTTGCCGCCCATCGTGGTGGGCGCCTCGTCGCGGGCAGGTTGCCGGGCGGCGCACACGCGACCCCGGACCGCGCGACATCGGCGCGCGGTGGTCCACGTATCCGGCTGGGCCGGCCTCCCGGGACCCTGGGACGCGTCCGAGGTGTTGGCTGCCGAAGCGGCTGGTGAGTCGCCGGTGATCCGGGATTGACCGCCGAGTGAGGGCCGGCGCCTAGCCTGTGGTGCGTGTTGGCCATCGTCCCCTCCGCGACGCTGCACGGTCTGGATGGCCGGCTGATCCGGGTCGAGGTTGACGTCGCTCCCGGGCTCCCTGGTTTCACGATCGTCGGCCTGGCAGACGCGGCGCTCCAGGAGGCGCGCGAGCGGGTTCGCGGTGCCCTGCGGAATGCCGGCTTCGTCCACCCGCCGCGCCGGATCACCGTCAACCTCGCTCCCGCCGACCTGCGGAAGGCCGGCGCTTCCCTGGACCTGGCGATGGCGATCGGCATCCTGCTCGGATCCGAGCAGGTCCGGGCGGAGCCGGGGAGGATCGCGCTGATCGGTGAGCTGTCGCTCGGGGGCGAGGTCCGTCCGGTCCCCGGGATCCTCCCCATGGTCGCCGGGCTGGTCCGGCGGGGGATCGCGCGGGTC
>JACQEF010000320.1 GCA_016200745.1 Chloroflexota bacterium
GATGACATCCGCGCCGAGCTGCTCGCCTGGGAGTGGACGTACAACACGGTCCGTCCCCACCAGGCCCTCGGCTACCTCACACCGGCCGAATACCTGGCCTCCGTCGGGGTCGATGTGTAACGGACGTGCCGGACCAGTACAGGCCATTGACTCGCCCGTCGGTGTTGCCGATCCTTGGGCGATGAAACGAGCCAGCGGTGACTGACAACTCCGGCGGCTTCGAGAGGAACACCTACTCGGGCATGAGCGGGCTGGCCGACAGCAAGGCGTCCGACATCGAGCGACAGGCGCGAGAGGCACGCGGTCCGGTCGCGGGGCGCTGGCCGAGCGGTCGCACGATCGTCCGCGTGGTCGGGCTGACGATCGGTGCGGTCGTCATCCTGGCCTGGGTGCTGACCGCGATCAACACCTGACCGTCGCACGTGACGAAGTCGCAACTGGTGCTCGGGCGGGCCGCGATCCTCGCGCATCGGCGTGCGATCGGCTCGCTCGACGAGCGGCTGCCCGCCGGAGGGGCCTCGCTCCGCCGTGCCGCATGGGCCGGGCTCCAGGACAGCATGCCGCGTGCGGCGCTGCTCTCGATCCACGCCCGCGTCGACGGGACGACGCCCACGGCCTGGGAAGACCCCGCGCTGGTACAGGTGTGGGGCCCGCGCTACAGCGCCTACGTCGTCGCCGCGGCCGACCTGGCCGTGTTCACGCTCGGGCGTCTGCCGGATCAGCCGAAGGCTCGTCGCGTTGCCGAGGACATGGCAGCACGCCTCGACGCGTTCCTTGCCGGACAAGCGCTGCGCCATGACGAGGCGGGCGTCGGCGCGGGCGTACGGCACGCGAACGCGCTCCGCTACGGGGCGCCGACCGGGCGAATCCTCATCCGCTGGGACGGCGCCCGTCAGCCGACGATCTGGACCATGCCGCCGCCCTCGGTCGATGTTGACGACGCACGTCGTGAGCTCGCGCGCCGGTACCTGCACGTGTTCGGGCCGGCGACCGCGGACGGGTTCGCCGCGTGGGCCGGCGTGTCGCGGGCGCTCGCACGCGACATGTTCGCGGCCCTCGGGCCGTCGCTCGTGCCCGTTCGGACCCCCATCGGCGACGGCTGGATCCTTGCCGGGGACGAGGCGTCGTTCCGGGCGCCGGCACCCCCGACCGCGGCGGCCCGTCTCCTCCCGAGCGGCGACGCGTACTTCCTCCTCCATGGCGCCGATCGCGAGCTGCTCGTCCGGGATCCGGGGTGGCGGGCGTTGCTCTGGACGTCGCGCGTCTGGCCCGGCGCGGTGCTGGTGGAGGGCGAGATCGTGGGCACATGGCGGCGGACGCAGGCGCTCGTGACGGTCGCGCCGTGGCGGGCGCTCACGGCGACGCAACGACAGGCGATCGAGATGGAGGCGGCGTCGATGCCGCTGCCCGGGCTGAACGGACCCATGGAGGTCCGCTGGGCGGCCGAGCCGGGCGCCCGTTCACGATGAACCTCGACGGCGGCGACGCGTTCCCGCCGATTCCTCAGCCCCGGGCCGGACGAGGCGGCTTGCGTCAGTCGGCCGCCTGCGCCGCCACGGTCAGGAGCGCGGCCAGGGCGCCGAGCCCGGTCACCCCGTCGGCGGCCAGCGCGACGAGGCCGAGTCCCGGTCCGCCATCATCCTGGTCGTCCGGATCCGGGGCGCGCCGGATCAGCCAGTCGACGAGCCCGGCCAGGACGACGAGGCCGATGACGAGCACGTGCTTGATCGTGATCAGCTTCGTCCAGGTCGAGGCGAAAAGGTTGCCGAGGCCCTGATAGTGCGGGTCGACCACGAGCAGGTAGCTCCCGGTGACCGTGAACAGGATCAGCGAGAGCACGATCAGCGGAAGCGCCTGCCGTTCGATGGCCTGGAGGGCGGCAACGCGCCCCCGGCGGTCGAGCGAGCGCTCCAGCGCGGGCAGGATGATCCGCCCGAGCACGCCGTAGTAGCCCCAAGCGATCACGAAAGCGAGCGTATGCAGCCAGGTGGCACCCACCTGCGGAACGTCCATGTTGGTCCTCTCCACCGGCATCACGAGGGGTCGGTCTCGACCGGCGGGGACGCGCCGGGGCTCGGGGTCGATCCTGCCATGCCCACGAGACCGCCCGACAGGGCCGAAGGTCGCACTCGCTGTGAGCGCGCGGCGCGGCGCGGATCCAGCCGGCGCGTGACGGACCGACCGTCGGCTAGGGTCGTTTGTCCCTACGTCGAGTTGCCCGTGCCCGGTCATACTCCGGTCCATGGCCTGCGCCGCGATCACCTCCACGCACCCCGGAGTCCGCACCCCGATGCCGATGAGCACCGTTCGAGCCGAGGCCCATGAGCGCCATTGACCTGACCGCGCTCAGCGAGGCCATCGAGGCCGGCGACCGGGACGGTGCCGTCGCGTTGACGGTGGACGCGATCGCCGAGGGGATCACGCCCCAGGCGATCCTCGACGCGATGACCGACGCCATGGACGCGGTCGGCGAGGACTTCCAGGCCAACCTGATCTTCGTGCCGGAGATGCTGGTCGCCGCCCGCGCGATGCGCGAATCGATGGCGCTCCTCGAGCCGATCCTGGTCAGGGCCGGGATCAAGCCGGAGGCGCGGGCGATCCTCGGCACGGTCCGCGGCGATCTCCACGACATCGGCAAGAACCTCGTGGCGATGATGTGGCGCGGTGCGAACATCGAGGTGATCGACCTCGGGACCAACGTCACGGCGGAGCAGTTCGTCGAGGCCGTCCAGATTCATCGACCGAACCTGGTCGGGCTGTCCGCGCTGCTCACGACGACCATGCCCTCGATGGGCTAGATCGTGGCGGCGCTCCGCCGGAGCGACCTGGGCGGCGCCCGGATCATCGTGGGGGGCGCGCCGATCAACGCGGAGTTCGCGGAGCGGATCGGCGCCGACGCGTATGCCGGCGACGCCGGTGCGGCGGTGGTGGTGGCGCGAGCGTTGCTCGGCCTGGATGTCGCCGGTGCCCCGGCCGAGTTCGCGATCGGGGGAGCGGCGTCGTGACGCTGTCGAGTCGCGAACGGGTCCTGGCCGCGATCAACCACGAGGAACCCGACCGGGTCCCGATCGTGATCGGGGCCAGCAACGCGACGGGGATGAAGCTCGCGCCGTACCGCGGCCTCAAGCGCCTCCTGGGTCTCGAGGGCGAGGACCGCTACATCTACGACTGGCCGGAGCTCGGCACGGTTCTCCCGGACGAGGCGGTGCTCGAACGGCTTCACTCGGACGTTCGGGGCGTGTTCGATGCCTTTCCGGCCGAGACCATCGCCCGCAACCGGGCCAGACCGCCGCACAGCCCGTTCATCGATGACTGGGGGAGCGGCCAGGTCGAGATCGAGGATGGCACCTGGTATCCGGCCGTTCACCCGATGGCCGACGCCACGACGATCGACGCCATCGAGCGCTATTCGTGGCCCGACATGGACGATCCCACCCGGGTCGCGCACGTTCGCGCGGCGGCGGCCGCGCTGGCCTCGGATGGGCGTCACGGGATCCTCGCCACGCCGTGGCTGCTCTTCCCGTTCGAGCGGGCCTTCGCCATGCAGGGCCTCGAGCAGTTCCTGATGAACCTCGCGGTCGAGCCGGACTTCGCGGAGGCGCTCCTCCGCAGGATCGCCGGGCAGTGCAAGGTCCTGATGGGCCACTTCCTCGACGAGCTCGGCGAGAACGTCGACATCGTCAAGATCGGTGACGACCTCGGTACCGAGCAGAGCCTGCTCATGTCCCCGTCCATGTACCGCCGGATCCTCAAGCCGATCCACGCCGACTACATCGCGTTCATCAAGCAGCGCACCCGGGCCAAGGTGTTCTTCCACACCGACGGCGACGTGTTCGACCTGCTCGACGACTTCGTGGAGATCGGCGTCGACATCCTCAACCCGGTCCAGTCGGGGTCGGGCAAGCTCGGCAACCTAGCCGAGGTGAAGCGGCGCTACGGCACCAACCTCGCGTTCTGCGGGGCGATCGACACGCAGCACGTCCTGCCGACCGGCACGCCCGACGAGGTCCGCGCCGAGGTCCGGCGGGCGATCGCGACCCTCGGGCCGGGCGGCGGCTACCTCCTGGCGGCCGTCCACACGATCATGAACGAGGTGCCGCCGGAGAACGTCCTGGCGATGGCCGACGCCGCGGTCGAATTCGGGTCGTATCCGATCCGTGGCTGATCCCGGCACGCTCGGCCCGACGCCGCCGCGCCGCGCGGACGGCTTGCTGCTCCTCGCCGACATCGGCGGCTACACCGCGTTCCTGCGAGCCGTGGCCACCGCCCACGAGGACGATGCGTTCGCCAACGGCGCGATCCCCGACGCCTACGCGATGATGTCGAGCCTGCTCGACGGGATCGTGGGCCGCCTCGTCCCGCCGTTCACGCTGGCGAAGCTCGAGGGCGACGCGGTCTTCGCCTATGCGACCGACGCGTCGAGCCTGCCGGCCGGCACGGGGCTGCGGACCTGCATCGAGGCCTGCTACGCAGGGTTCCGCTCGCGCCTCGAGGCCGCCCACGACGTCTGGACCTGTACCTGCGACGCGTGCCTGCGGATCGATTCGCTCGAGCTGAAGTTCATCCTGCACGCGGGCCCGTTCGTCATCCAGGAGATCGCCGGGCAGGCGGAGCTGGTGGGACCGGACGTGGTCATGGCCCACCGGCTCCTGAAGAACGAGGCCGCGACCGTGGTCGGGCATGGCGCCTACGCGTTGCTGACGGCCGCTGCGGTTGAGCGCTTCGGCGTCCCAACCGACGGTGCGAGCCGGCTCGTGGCGCGCTACGAGCATTACCCGCCGATCGACACGTTCCTCTTCCCGCTTCGGGCGCCCTGACCGCGCACCTGGCCCAACGCGGGGAGCCGACGTGCCGATCGCACCGTTTCGCCCCGTACCTTTGGGCCGTCGCGTCCGGCGCGGCGGCGGGGCATGGTGATGGGGTCGTGACGTTTCGCCTCGCCCTTCGCACCTCGTCGCCGATCCCGATGCCCGCGCCACATCGCTACTCGCCCCGCAACATCGTGCTGGCCTACGTCGTGGTCGCGGGGGCGTGGATCGCGTTAAGCGATCAGGTCGTGGCCGTGATGAGCCTGGACACGGCGGGCCTGGCGTTCGCCCAGACGATCAAGGGCTGGCTGTTCGTCATCGCCACCGGGTTGCTCATCGGAATCCTCCTGCGCGGCTACAGCCTGGAGCAGGCGCACACCCAGGCGCGCCTCGAACGCGTCTCCCGCGTGCAGCGGACCCTGAGCGCGGCCAACCAGGCGCTCGTCCGGGCCGCGGACGAGCTGCCGCTCCAGGAGGCGATCTGCCAGGCCGCGATCGACGAGGGCGGCTTCCGGTTCGCCTGGGTGGGCTATCGCCGGGACGATGACGACGGCACCGTCGAACCCGTGGCACGGGCCGGCTACGAGGACGGGTACCTCGACGAGGTCCAGATCAGCTGGCACGACGTCCCGACCGGCCGCGGCCCGACCGGGGCCGCCGTGCGCGAAGGCCGCACGATCGTCAACCAGCGCATCGCGACGGACCCGTTGATGGCGCCGTGGCGTGACAAGGCTGCCCGTCGCGGGTTCGTCTCGTCCGGCGCCTTCCCGCTGTTCGGGCCGAACGGGGTCCTGGGAGCGCTGACGATCTACGCTTCGGAGCCCGACTCCTTCGGGCTCGAGGAGGTTGCGCTCCTCGAGGAGCTGGCCTCGGACCTCTCCTACGGTATCGAGGCCCTGCGGACGCGGGCCCTCGCCGGGCAGGCGGAGGCCGCGCGCCGCCAGCTCATCACGGCCATCAACCAATCGGCCGACTCGATCCTGTTGGCCGATGTCGAAGGCCAGATCCAGTACGTCAACCCGGCATTCGAACGCGTGACCGGCTACAGCTCCGAGGAGGTGCTGGGACGCAACCCGCGACTCCTCCAGAGCGGACATCACAACCGGGTCTTCTACGAGACGATGTGGCAGACCCTGCTCGATGGACGACCGTGGGCCGGCGACGTGGTCAACCGGCGCAAGGACGGCGCCCTGTTCACCGAGGAGAGCGTGATCTCGCCCGTCCACGACGAAGCCGGCGCCATCACCGCGTTCGTGGCCGTGAAGCGCGACGTCACGCTCGAGCGCACCGCCCAGGCCAGGGAGCAGGCCCGGACCCAGGAGCGCGCCCAGGTCGCGCAAGCGCTCGCCCAGCTCCATCCCGAGGCGACGGCGGAAGAGACGGCCGATGCGATCTGCCACCAGATCGTCCGCTTGCCCGAGGCCCACGTCGCGGTGGTGCTCGCCTTCGACGCCGGCCGGCGTGCGACGTCGCTCGGTGCCGCGGCATCCAGCGGCCGCGAGATCTCGCACCGGCTCGTCAGCGAGGCGCGGACGCGTCACCTCCGCTCGCGAGCTTCTGAAGGGCCATGGGTGGAAAGCTGGCGGGCCGAGCAGCGCCAGCCGCTGGGCAAGGAGTTCCGCGACCTCCACATCCGCGCGCTGGCCTTTGCGCCGATCCGGGTCGAGCAGGACGTCGTGGGCCTGTTGGAGCTCGGGGCAGCGGGGCCGGATGCGTCCGACCGGCTTGCCGAGCGTCTCCCGGCGCTGGTCGAGTTCGCCTCGATCGCCGGCGCGGTGCTGGGTCCCTCGATGGCGTCCCGCGTCCAGCGCAGCCGTTCGCGCGAGCTGCTGCTGTCGACCATCGCCCGGTCGGCCTTCCATCCCGTCTTCCAGCCGATCATCGACCTGCGGAGCCTGGGTGTGATCGGCTACGAGGCGCTCACGCGCTTCGATGACGGGACGGCCCCCGACTCACAGTTCATGACCGCCGCGGCGCTGGGGCTCGGCGCCGATCTGGAGGTCGCCACGCTCAGGGCGGCTCTCGCCGCCGCGACGGCCCTCCCGCCCGTGCCGTGGGTCAACGTGAACGTCTCGCCCGCGCTGATCCTGGCCGGCGAACCCCTGCGCTCGATCATCGCGGGCTTTCACGGCAAGCTCATGCTCGAGGTCACCGAGCACGAGGTGATCGCCGACTACGAGGCCTTCCGGGCGGCCGTCGCGACCCTGGGTCCCACCGTCCAGATCGCCGTCGACGATGCCGGCGCCGGGTTTGCGAGCCTGCGTCACATCGTGGAACTCCGGCCGCATGTCGTGAAGATCGACCGGTCGCTCGTTGCCGGCATCGACGCCGACCCGGCGCGACAGGCGCTGCTCGCGGGCCTGCGCCATTTCGCCAACACGCAGGGCTGCCGGCTGGTCGCCGAGGGGATTGAGACCGAGGCGGAGCTGGCCACGCTCGTGAGCCTTGACATCCACGCCGGGCAGGGCTACCTGCTGGGCAGGGCGGTGCCGATCCTGGCCGGCCCGGATGCGACGTAGGGCCCGAGGGTCCGGCCCCCGGCGACCAGGAGTCCTATGACCTCTAGGGGGCCGATGGGTCTCCCGTCGGCAGCGATGATCCGAGGGTGTCGAACGTGCCCGCCCCCATTCCGGCACGCGCTCCGGTGGACCGCCTGAACCTGATCGCCTGGATCGCCGCCCGCTGCGACCCCGCGAATTACGGCGAGATCCTTTTCTATCGCCTGCCCAAAGAGCAGTTGATCTACGGGCCTCTTCAAGTGCAAAGCCGCGTGGACCAAGACCGCGATATCAGCAA
>JACQEF010000321.1 GCA_016200745.1 Chloroflexota bacterium
CTCTCCGGTGGCGACCTGATCGGCGCCAGCCCGCTCGTGTCCGCCGTCTTCCACGACGAGCCGACCGTCGAGGCGATGAACTCGCTCAACATGAACTTCGCCGTCGTCGGCAACCACGAGTTCGACGAGGGCGTTCCCGAGCTTCTGCGCATCCAGAACGGCGGCTGCAATCCGATCGACGGCTGCCAGAGCGGGCACACCTATGGCGGCGCCAACTTCGAGTACCTCGCGGCCAACGTCATCGGACCAGACGGTCGGACGATCCTCCCGCCCTACGCGGTGGTCAACGTCGGGGGCACCAAGATCGGACTGATCGGTGTGGTGACCACGGAGACGCCGACCATCGTGATGCCGTCCGCGGTCGCGGGTCTCACCTTCCTCGACGAGACCTCCACGGTGAACAAGTACGCCGCGGAGCTGCGGCAGCGCCAGGTCAACACGATCGTCGTGCTGCTCCACGCCGGCAACCCCAAGGGCGGAGGGCTCAACACCTGCCCGACGCTCGATCCCAAGTTCGAATCGATGATCACCGGCATGGATTCGGCGGTGAAGGTGGTCATCAGCGGCCACTCGCACCAGACCTACAACTGCACCATCGGCGGCAAGATCGTCACCCAGGCGAAGAACGCCGGACGCGTGCTCACCGACATCGACCTGACCATCGATCGTGGGACCGGGAAGGCGACCACGGCCACGGCCACGAACATCAACGTCGACCGCGCGTTGGCGCCCGATCCCGCGGAGTCCGAGCTCCTGAATGCCTACACGACGCTCTCGGCCCCGCTCGCGAACCAGCTGATCGGCTCCATCACCGCGGATCTGACGCGGACGACCAACGCGGCCGGCGAATCGGCCATCGGTGACGTCCTCGCCGACGCCCAGCTCGCTGCCACCTCGTCCGCGACGACTGGCAACGCCGTCGTCGCCATGACGAATCCCGGCGGCATCCGAAAGGACCTGCTCTACGCCGAAATCAGCGGCGGCGAGCAGGCCGGCCAGGTGACGTACGGCGAGGCGTTCGCCGTCCAGCCCTTCTCAAACATCCTCACCACGCTGACCTACACGGGCGCCCAGCTCAAGGCCGTCCTCGAGCAACAGGCAACCTCGGGCAACATCCTGCAGATCTCGGACAGCCTGCGGTACACCTGGACCGCCAGCGCACCGCTCGAGTCGAGGGTCTCGAACCTGACGATCAACGGCACGCCGGTCGACATGGCCGGGTCATACCGGGTAACCGTGAACAACTTCCTCGCCGGCGGCGGTGACGGGTTCACTCGTTTCGTGGTCGGTACGAACCCGCTCATCGGTGTCACCGACCTCGACGCCCTCGTGGCGTACTTCGCCGCGGAGTCGCCGGTGGCTCCCGGCGCGCAGGACCGGATCACCCTCGTTCCGTAAGGAACCGCTCGATCGCACGAGAGCCCCGGCCCCGGTCGGGGCCCTCGTGCGTCTAGGGACCGATCTCCAGGCACGGCCGACGGGGCGCACCTGCCGCATCGCACGGGCATTCGGGGCGTCGTATCGCCATACTTGGGAGCCGCCGGGGTCTGCCAGTCCGTCACGAGGTGTCGTCCCCTTGGCCACCCAGCGCTTCGAGTCGTCCGTCACCGCAGTGTCCTGGATCCCCTCCGAGGCCATCAGCGGGCCGTCGAAGATCCCGTTCGAGCTTGGCGTCACCCACTACGACGAACCGCCACCGGACCAGCTCGCTACGCTCGAGGAGCTCCGGACGGGCGACCGCTTCCGCGAGGCCAACGAATTGCGCGGATTCATCGAGGTCGAGGACGGGCGGATCGTCCGCGCCGGGCACCTCGGCCGCGGCCACATCGGCGCGACGACCGTTCGCGTGGGTCCCGCGGCGCTGCGGTTCCCCGCGGTGCACCTCCCGGACATCCAGCTCGAGCCGGAGGTGAGCGCCGGATCGGCCCGCTTCGTTCAGACCGTCGGGGGCCGGATGGGCCTGCCGACGCCCCGCCCGGTCCCGCACCCGCCGTTCGTCCAGTTCTGGCCGTCGATCGCGTGGACGACCCTCGCCTTGACGATCAGCGCCGACGGCACCTCGAGCCACGAGCTCGTCGGCGCCAGTCCGTTCCCGCGCCACTGGATCTACGACAACGAGGGACGGCTCGTGGAGAAGTCGGGCTCGATCGACTTCGGGAAGTGGTTCAGCCACTCCTTCAGCGATCGGACCCCCTGGGGAGCGCAGGATTCACCGGCCGTGGTGGCGGAGGTCGAATCGGCGCTCGAGCGCTCGCTGTCGAGCATGATCATGCATGGCGGCGCCAAGCCGACGATCCGCAAGGTCGCGGAGGGAGACAACCTGGTACGGCAGGGCGAGCCCGGAACGGAGGTCTTCCTGATCCTCGACGGGATCTTCGTCGTCGAGGTCGACGACAAGGAGGTCGCCGAGGTCGGCCCGGGCGCGGTCGTCGGCGAGCGAGCAGCCCTCCGCAACGGCACGCGGACGGCGACATTGTGGGCCCGCACCAAGGGCCGCGTGGCGAGCGTGCCACCCGACGCCCTCGACCCGCAGGCGCTCGGCAGCCTGGCGGCGACCCACCAGCGCGAGGGATAGACAGCCGGAAACCGGGCCGCCGGGTCGCGCCCGGCGTCACCGGCGACCGGCGCTGAGCCGGTTCAGCGGTTCCGTTCCGCCCGGACGAACAGGAACGTGCCCGCCGCGAGGAACACCACGAACACCACCGCCATGACGCCGGCGTTGACCGGGGCGGGCGTCATGTCCGGCGCCGGCACGCCGGGCTGCAGGCCGTACATCACGTTCCGCATCAGCTCCACCGCGTAGCGCAGCGGCGACAGGGCCGACAGGATCGCCAGCGGCAGCGGCAAGTCGTGGATCGGGTTGAACACGCCGGCCAGGAAGAACTGCGGCAACAGCACGAACGGGAAGATCTGGTTCGCCGTCCGTTGGCTCGAGATGTTCGAGAGGATCAGCAGGCCGAAGGCGCCGCCGTAGATCGCGATCGCGAGCGAGATCGGGACGAGTATGACCAGGACGAGCGGCGAGAGCGGCACGCCGATGAGCAACCCGACGACGACGATCCCGAGCCCGGTCGGCAGCGCGACGAGCGACTCGCCGATGATCTTGCCGGCGACGATCGCGTAGCGGGACACCGGCGAGACGAAGATCTCCTGGCTGAAGTCTTCCTCGCGATCGGCGATGAGCGAGATGAGCCCGAGGACGGACGACTGCCAAATCGTCTGGGCCAGCACGCCGCTGAACACGAACGTCGTCAGGTCGAGCCCGCCCGGCGCGCCAAACCCGGACTGGAGCGCCGGGCCGAGCAGCAGGACCAGCACCAGCGGGAAGGCGAGCTCGGAGAACAGCCGCAGCCGGTCCCGGAGCAGCTTGACGAAGTCGCGGTGGGCGATGACCGCGACCGCCGACAGCTCCGCCCGCCAGCGACGGGGGAGGGGACGGCCGGACCGGGTCGCCACATCGCGCGGAAGCGCCGTCTCAGCCATCGGCATCGGCC